>JAABRN010000109.1 GCA_011390855.1 Hydrogenophaga sp.
GCCGCTGGAACTGAGACAGCTGCGCGAAGAAACCGAGCGCGCCTGGCAAGCGGTCGGAAATATTGCCTACGGCCCGACCCCAGCCGAAATGAAATCGCTCGCGTTTCGTCGCTCGCTCTACATTGCACAGGACATGAAGGCGGGCGATGTGCTCACACTCGAGAATCTGCGCTGCGTGCGGCCCGGCTTTGGCTTGCCACCCAAGCATCTGGACAGCCTGCTGGGTCAACGCATCGGCCGCGACGCGGTAGCGGGCACGC
>JAABRN010000123.1 GCA_011390855.1 Hydrogenophaga sp.
CCTATCTGCGTCTTACATTTCTGATGTCAGAAACACCATCGCTGGCCCCTTCTTCCCCCTTTTCGAAAGTGTTGGCTGTTCAGGCCTAAAACGGACAGAAAGCCATCAGGCCGCGAGGTCGAACACCAGCACTTCGGCGTCCTTGGCTTTGCCCATGCTGAGCTGTGTTTCACCCGCCAGCACGGCGGCATCCCCGGCCTTGAGCGACTCACCGTTGACCTCGATCTCACCGCGTACCACATGCACATAGGCCTTGCGTGCCGGGTCGAGCGGGATGCTGCCCTCTTCGGTGCCATCAAACAGTCCAGCGTACATCGACGCGTCGGCATTGATGTGAACCGAGCCGTCCGCACCACCGTTGGATGCAACCAGACGCAACTTGCCGCGCTTCTGGTCCAGACCAAAGCTCTTTTGCTCGTAGCCAGGATCTATGCCGGTCACATTCGGTTCAATCCAGATCTGCAGGAAATGCGTGGTCTGGTCAGGTGCATGGTTGAACTCGCTGTGTCGCACGCCCGAGCCGGCACTCATGCGCTGCACATCGCCGGGCGGAATGCCCTTGACATTGCCCATGCTGTCTTTGTGCGCCAGATTGCCTTCCAGCACATAGCTGATGATTTCCATGTCACGGTGACCGTGGGTGCCGAAACCGGTGCCCGGCGCAATGCGGTCTTCATTGATCACGCGCAGGTTGCCCCAGCCCATCCAGGCGGGGTCAAAGTAGTCGGCGAACGAGAACGAGTGAAAGCTCTTGAGCCAGCCATGGTCTGCGTATCCACGTGCTTCTGATCGGCGAATGTTCATCATGGCAATTTCCTTTCGTGGGGAATTGAACACCGCATCCATCGTGGCGGTGCCTTAAGGGTAGATTCTGAGCTTCTTGACCAACGATCTGTCTGCACGATTTTGATGGCATCATTCAAATGAATTGAATATCTGAAGTTTCGAAGCCATGGCATCCGCATCACCTCGCGCCGCCCTTTCCCCGGAAAACCTGGGTTTGCTTGAAGCCGTGGCGCGCCTGGGCAGCATGGCCGCCGCTTCGCGCGAACTGGGCATGGTTCCCAGTGCCCTCACCTACCGGGTGCGTCAAATTGAGGACGCGCTGGATGTGCTCCTGTTCGACCGCAGCGCTCGCCGCGCGGTGCTCACGCCCGCAGGCGCCGAATTGCTGCGCTCTGGGCAGTACCTGCTCAATGAACTCGACGCCGTGGCGCAGCGCGTCAAACGCGTGGCCACCGGTTGGGAACCGGAGCTGACGATCGCTGCTGACGCCGTGATCTCGCGCACCACACTGTTTGAACTGTGCGAAGCCTTCTATGCCGAAAACGCGCCGACGCGCGTGAAAATCAGGGCGGAAACACTCTCCGGCACCATCGAAGCCCTGCAGAGCGGACAGGCAGACATCGCGCTGGGTGTACCCCATGAATTGGCGCTGCCCGACATCCAGTCTGCCTCTCTGGGTTCCATGACGTTCGTCTTTGCTGTGGCGCCGCATCACCCGCTGGCGAACATCGCACACAGCCTTTGCGACGAAGAGCGTGCGCAGTACCGGGCCGTTGCCGTGGCCGACAGCACACAGCGGGGCAATGGTGTCACGCACAACCTGGTGCCCGGGCAGGACGTGCTCACCGTGCCCACGATGCAGCACAAACTTGAAGCGCAACTCCGCGGACTGGGCGCAGGCTTCTTGCCGATGGCGATGGCACAGCCCTTCATTCACGCGGGCCGGCTGATTGTCAAATCGGTCGAGCGGCCCACGCGCTCCATCCGGCTGGCTTACGCATGGCGCCAGCCACGCAGCGCGGGTGACACAGGGCGGGCGCTGCGCTGGTGGCTTGACCGCCTGCAGCACACGACCACACGATCCGCATTGCTCAACAACCACCATCAGATTTGACGCCATCGGGGTTTGTATGGATGGGTAGGCTGCTACAGTCGCCTTCAACATCCCACAGCCCCATACCGCGTACCGAGACATGAAAAAAAGCACCAAAACGACGCGCAAAAGCAAAAACCCTCCGCCTGCAAACCCGCTGAACATCGTTGTCGTGGGTGCGGGCATGGCTGGCGTTGCCTGCGCCCGCACCCTGGTACAAGCAGGCCACAAGGTCACGCTGCTCGAAAAAAGCCGGGGTGTTGGCGGACGAATGTCGACCCGGCGCACCCCTTTCGGCGGGTTCGATCATGGCGCGCAGTACTTCACGGTGCGCGATCCGCGGTTCGAAAAGGCCTTGCGCAGCAACGCGACTCAGGTGGTACGACCCTGGAGCGCGAGCACCGTGCGCGTGCTCGACGAATTCGGTCATGTGCTCGCCAGTGCCCCGCCGCCCACCGAACCGCATTTTGTGGCGTCACCCGGCATGAGCGCTCTGGTTGCTCTGTGGGCCGAACCCCTGCTCAAGCCCGACATGTATGGACACCTGAGTGCCACCACACTGCTTGAAACCCGCGCCACGCACATTGAACGCGATGCCTTGCATCCGCAGCAATGGCAGTTACGCACCGAAGACAACGCAGGGGGGGTGCGGGTGCTGGGCGGATTTGACCGGGTGGTCCTCGCCATCCCGCACCCGCAGGCCTACGACCTCCTGCGCGCGTCGGGCCTGGCGACTGACATTCGCCAGACACTCGCCCCGGTGCACGTGGCGCCTTGCTGGACGCTGATGGTCGCGTACCCACAAGCCATGCAACCCGGCCTTCCCCACCTGGGACCGCAGTGGAACGCGGCGCGCAGCACGCACCATCGCATCAGCTGGCTGGCCCGCGAATCGAGCAAGCCCGGGCGCGACCCGATCGAGCGCTGGACGATTCAGGCCAGCCCAGCATGGTCTGCCAAACACCTGGAAGACGACGCTGAGCGGGTCAAGGCGAAGATGCTCAAAGGCTTTTCGGAGATCACCGGAATCCGGGCCACACCGAGCCATGCAGAGGTCCACCGCTGGCGCTTCGCCCAGACCCAGACGCCCTTGGGCAAGTCCCATCTGTTTGACGCGAACCTGGGACTTGGTCTGTGCGGCGACTGGTGCCTGGGCCACCGGGTGGAAGACGCTTTTGTCTCCGGGTTGGAGCTTGCGCTGGCAATGGCGTGAAGTGGAGCCCCTTTCGCCGCGTGGCGATTGCACCAGCACCTCGTCACCCATGAGATCCATGGCGGCTCCGGGGAATTAGCCAGGGTCGCCGCGCACACCGGGTAGTCGCTTGAGCTTGTTTCCCGTTTACCGGGGCAGGTTTGCCCCCTCGCCCACCGGCCCGCTGCACGCGGGCTCGCTGGTGGCGGCACTCGCCAGCTGGCTTGACGCGCGCGCCCACGACGGCGCCTGGCTGGTGCGGATCGAAGATGTGGACACGCCTCGCTGCGTGCCGGATGCAGATCGCCTCATTTTGAAGCAGCTCGCCGACTGTGGCCTGCAAAGCGACGAGCCCGTGGTGTGGCAATCACACCGAGGCGCGTTGTACCAGCGTGCGCTGGATGAGCTGATTGAAAAGGGCCACGCCTACCCATGCGGCTGCTCGCGCAAAGACATCGAAGCCGCGTTGCATTCGCAGGGATTGAAGCGCGAGCGGCACCAGATGGCGGTGTACCCTGGCACCTGTCGGCCGGAGCGCGGTGGCCTGCATGGCAAGCCCGCACGGGCCTGGCGGTTTGCTTGCCCTGGGAACAGCTCGCATGTTATCTGGCACGACCGACGTCTGGGCGCGCATCAGCAGGATGTGTCTGCCGTGGTGGGTGACTTTGTGCTGCTGCGCGGTGATGGCGTGTGGGCCTATCAGCTGGCGGTGGTGGTGGACGACGCCGAGCAGGGCATCACCTGCGTGGTGCGAGGGGAAGACCTGGCTGACAACACGCCACGCCAGATCCTGTTGCAGCAAGCCCTGGCATTGCCTGTCCCAACCTATTTGCACACCCCGCTGGTGCGAGACGCCCAGGGCGAAAAGCTCAGCAAGCAGACTGGCGCCCAGGCATTGGATTTATCCGATCCCGCTGCCGCGCTTCATGAGGCCGCGCGTTGTCTGAACCTGCCGGCAGCCACGGGCCTGGTGCCGGAACTCTTGCACCACTGGGTACAAGCCTGGGGGCAACGCTGGCGCTGATCAGGTGCGGACCTTGCCGTCCCCGGTGAGCATGGAGAGCTCCACGAAGCTGGAGGCGACGTGGTCGGTTGGGCTCAGCGACACCGAAAAGCCGCCGAAATCCTGATCGCCAATGGCTTCCATGCCAGAAACGAAACTCTGACGGGTCGGACGCGGGCCGGCGCGACGCAGGCCTTCGGTGAACAGCCGCGCCGCGAGGAATCCTTCCATGCTGGAGAAGTTGGGCTGTACGCGATTGCCGCCTTTGCTCACCGCTTCGAGAAATTCGCGCGTGATCGGCTGTGTGGTGCGGTACGGGGTGGGGACCACCTGGGAGACAACCACACCCGCCCCATCTTTGCCGAGTTCGTCTGCCAGCGCCTGGGTGCCGACGAACGACACGTTGTAGAAAGACCCCCCATAGCCCGCAGCGCGCGCTTCGCGGATGTAGGCGGCGCAGGACTTGTAGGCACTGATCTGCACCACCGCTTGCGGCTTGGCTGCATTGAGAGTGGCCACGGCCTGTGCCACATCCACTGTGTTGCGCTCCACCGTGGCCACTGCCACCGGCTCCAGGCGTCGCTCGGTCAGAGCGAGCGTCACACCATCCAGCCCAGCCCGGCCATAGGCATCGTTCTGGTAGAAAACGGCCACGCGGTTGATGCCAAGATTGGTGAGGTTGCGCACGATCAGTGCGGTCTCGTCGTTGTACGAAGCGCGCAGGTGAAAAGCGATGCGGTTGAAAGGCTGGCGCAAGCCCATTGCACCCGTGAATGGCGCCACAAACGGCACCTGTGCGGTGGTGGCCAGCGGCAGGGCCACCACACTGGTGGGCGTGCCGATGTAGCCGAACAGCGCAAACACGTCTTCGCCGATGAGTTTCGTGGTGTTCGCCGCACAGCGGTCGGGCTCATAGCCATCGTCGAGCTGCGCAATCTCGACGCGCAACTGGTTCACACCGCCTTGGGCATTGAGCTGGTCGAAGTACAGCTTGGCACCCGCATGAAACTGGATTCCCAGTTGAGCGGCGGCGCCGGTGAACGCCGCTGACTGCCCCAACACGATGCGGTTGTTGGTCTGGGCATGCAGCACAGGTGCACCCAGCACGGCGGCACTCGCGGCAAAGCTGGTGAAGGTGCGTCGGGAGATGCCAGAGGCAATTGGGGAAAAGTGAGTCATGGTGCTGGTCGGCTGACAAATGGCAAGCGCCGTGGGTCTCACGCCGACATGCGAATGTTGAAAGTAAATGTTTCATCCTACCCGTAGTTACCCTTTGAGCAGGAATCACTGAAGCGACAGAATCGACCGCTCATCGATGCCTGCCTGCGCAGTTGGCGCGGTCTGTGGACCACAGCACGCCTGGCGATCACGTTCACAAACAACGAGGCATCAGGCCTGCTCAAGCAAGGCCACCTAAAATCTGGCACCGCATTCCTTGAACGCCATGACCGAAGACACCTCCGCGAACTCCGAGCCCAACGCCAGCACCCATTCACCTGGGAGGCCTGGTCCTGCGCCGGGCACCTACATGCGCGTTGTCAAGAGCTACGTGTTGCGCGCGGGGCGCACCACGGTTGCACAGGCTCGGGCCTACGAGCTTTACAGCGCGCACTTTCTGCTGCCCTACGCGCCCCGGCCCCTGGACGCCGACACCGCTTTTGGCCGACGCGCACCGCTGGTCATGGAAATCGGCTTCGGCATGGGCGGCGCCACGGCACACATCGCGCGGGTTCGCCCGGAGGACAACTTCCTTTGCTGCGAGGTGCACGAGCCCGGCGTGGGCGCACTGCTCAAGCTGGCGGGAGACGAAGGACTGGAGAACATCCGCATCGTGCGCCATGATGCGGTAGAGGTGCTCGACCACATGCTGGGCGAGAGCAGCCTGGACGGCGTACACATCTTTTTCCCGGACCCCTGGCACAAGAGCCGGCACCACAAGCGCCGTCTCATTCAGGCCCCGTTCGTCAACCGCCTGGCGCGCCATCTCAAACCTGGTGGCTACCTGCACCTGGCCACCGACTGGCAGCCATATGCCGAACAGATGCTGTCGGTACTGGGCGCTGAACCGCTGCTTGCCAACACCGCGCAACCTGGTGGCGATGGCTATGTACCCAAGCCCGACTACCGGCCGCTCACCAAGTTCGAGAACCGGGGTTTGAAGCTGGGGCACGGCGTATGGGATCTGGTTTTCACGCGCGTTTGAACGGACGCACTGCCAACCGATCGTGGCCCGTCCATCCCGCAGTGCTCACCTTCCAACACGCCTGGGTGTATCGCCGGGTTGCGTGGCCCTGCCGTCTGACAAGTCGCCCGCGTGGAACTCCCTCCTGGACTTCCTGGTCGATCGCCTGAGTACGGTGAGCCGGGACGACTGGCACAAGCGCATGGCACAAGGTGAGGTGCTCGACGAATCAGCCACGGCCCTGTCGCCCGACGCACCGTTTCTGCCAGGGGCACGGGTCTACTACTACCGCCACCTGGCAGACGAGCCGGCCGTGCCTTTCCAGGAAGCTGTGCTCTTCCAGGACGAGCACCTTCTGGTGGTCGACAAACCGCACTTCCTTCCCGTCACGCCTGCCGGCCGCTATGTGCAGCAAAGCCTGCTGGTGCGGTTGAAGAACCGGCTGGGCATCGATGCGCTGAGTCCCATCCACAGGATCGACCGTGAAACCGCCGGCCTGGTGGTGTTCAGCCTGCGCCCGCAGGACCGGGGGGCCTACCAGGCGCTGTTCCGTGAGCGTGCCGTGACCAAGACCTATGAAGCGATTGCGCGGTTCGATGGGCACCGAAGCTGGCCCGCGGAGCGACTCAGCCGAATCGTCGAAGAAGATGGCGCCTTCTTTCGCATGACCGAAACAGCTGGCGATCCCAACAGCGAAACGCGTATCGACCTGCTGGAACAACGGGATGAATGGGCACGCTATGTGCTGACACCCGTCACCGGCAAGCGCCACCAGCTGCGAGTGCACATGAACGCGCTGGGACTGCCGATTGCCGGCGACCAGTTTTATCCCCGAGTGCTGCGCAGGTCGGACGAACCGGAAGACTTTGCCAATCCGCTGCGCCTGCTGGCCCGCGGTATTGCGTTCACCGATCCGGTGACCGGCGAAGTGCGCCAGTTTCGCAGCGCACTCCAGCTGTGCTGGCCGACCTTGCCCTGCGATCGGCGAGTGGACTGAACCTCACAACAGAGACGAAATGAGGTGACCTTGCGGGAGTGGATCTGGGTGGGGGTGACCCATGAGGACGTTGCTGCGGTCGGGCTGGCAGCAGACCACCCTGGCAACCGCTGGTCGCAGGCGCTTCCCGAACCGATTCGAGAGCAAGGGCTGTCCGATGGCTTCCGAGGCGCAGGCGGGCGCCTGCGGCCGCTGACTCTGTGTTCAGTCCGGCAGCAGTTCCGCCAGCAAGCGGCTCACATGCACCGCCTCCCGCTGCGCGCCATCGGCAATCTGGTGGCGGCAACTGGTGCCGTCGGCCACCACGATCGCATCGGGCGCGGCGCGCACGGCGGGTAGCAGGCTGAGTTCAGCCATCTGCATCGACACATCATGGTGCGAAGCTTCATAACCAAAGCTGCCCGCCATGCCGCAGCAGCTGCTTTCGATCAGTTGGGGCTTGGCGCCCGGAATCCAGCGCAGCACTTCCAGGATGGGTGACACCGCATCAAACGCCTTCTGGTGACAGTGCCCGTGCAACAGCACCGGTTTGTCTACCGCTTTCAGCTGAGCCCTGAGACCGTCCAGCCGACCGGCTCTGGCTTCGCGCGCCAGAAACTCTTCAAACAGCAGCGCGTGTTCGGCAATCTGTTGGGGGGCCGAGCCCAGGCCCATCACCAGCATCTCGTCGCGCAGCGTGAGCAGGCAGGAAGGCTCCAGCCCGACGATGGCGATGCCTTTCTGGGCAAAGGGCAGCAGACTCTCCACCACCTCGCGTGCTTTCTCGCGCGCCTGCTCGACCATGCCGCTGGCGAGATACGTGCGCCCGCAGCACAGGTGCTTGCCGTCGTCCCGGGCCTTGGTGGCCACGTGCACGGTGTAGCCCGCAGCCTGCAGCACGCGAACGGCGGCGTGCGCATTCTCCGATTCAAAATAGCCATTGAAGGTGTCGACAAAGAGCACCACGCTGCGCTCGGCCCTCAGCGCCTCTTCCCGCGTCGCGGTGTTGACGGAGGCATTGAAGAAATGCCGCGACCGCCACAGCGGCAGGCTGCGCCGGGCCGAGATGCCCAGCCATTTTTCGGTAAGGGATGCGAGCAGCGGAAGGCGATTGCGCAGGTTGAGCACCGGCGCCAGCCGCGCGGCCCAGCTGGCGTAATCGGGCAACTGCGCGACCAGACGGTCTTTGAGCGTGTGGCCGTGCTTCGCCTTGTAGTGCTGCAGGAACTCGACTTTCATCTTGGCCATGTCCACGCCGGTAGGACAGTCCCGTTTGCAGCCTTTGCAACCCACGCACAGGTCCATGGCATCGCGCACCTCCTCGCTGGTGAGCGCCTCATTGCCTGCCAGTCCCGGGATCTGGCCGCTGAGCGCCAGCCGCAAGGTGTTGGCCCGGCCGCGCGTGAGGTGCTTTTCGTCGCGCGTGACGCGGTAGCTCGGGCACATGGTGCCGGTATCGAACTTGCGGCAGTGGCCGTTGTTGTTGCACATCTCCACCGCCTTGGCCAGACCGTGCGCAGGGTCTTTGCCGGTGCCCGGTGCGGTGGTCACTTCGGTCACGGGATCGGTCTGCACGTCCCAGGCGCTCCAGTCGAGCACCGGCACAAGGGGTACGACCTTGTAGCTGGGCGGAAACCTCATGAGCCGGGTGTCGTCCATCTTTGGCGGGTCGATCATGCGATTGGGCGAGAACAGGCCGCTGGGGTCGAGCTGCGCCTTGATGCGGGCGAACGCCTCGTTGATGCGCGGGCCGAACTGCCACTCGATCCATTCGCCGCGGCAAAGACCGTCACCGTGCTCACCGCTGTAGGCGCCTTTGTATTTGCGCACCAGTTCGCTGGCCTCTTCGGCAATCGCGCGCATCTTGCTGGCGCCGTCCTGGCGCATGTCGAGAATGGGCCGAACGTGCAACGTGCCCACCGACGCGTGGGCATACCAGGTGCCTCGGCTGCCGTGTTTGCGAAACACTTGCGTGAGGGCGTCGGTGTATTCGGCCAGGTGCACCAGCGGTACCGCGCAGTCTTCAATGAAGCTCACCGGCTTTCCGTCGCCGCGCAGGCTCATCATGATATTCAGGCCGGCCTTGCGCACCTCCCACAGGTTCTTCTGCGGCGCGTCCTCCACCATTTCCACCACACTGCCGGGCAGGCCCAGGTCGCCCATGAGTTCGACCAGTTCGCGGATCTTGTGCTGGATGTCGGCCTTGCTAGGGCCACTGAACTCCACCAGCAGCACGGCATCGGGTTTGCCGCCGTTGATGTGCGGCGAGAGCGCCGTGCGAATGGTGGGCGCGAATGCCGGGTTCTGCAGGGAGAGCTCGATCATGGTTCGATCGACCAGTTCCACCGCCGTGAGCTGCCCCACCGACATGCCCTCACCCAGCTTGACGATGTGCTGTGCGCTGTCCATCGCCTGGAAAAAGGTCGGGAAGTTGACCACCCCGAGCACCTTCGCGCGCGGCAGTTCGCTCAACTGCAACGAGAGCGAGTGCGTGAGGGCCAGCGTGCCTTCGCTGCCGATCAGCAAATGGGCCAGATTCACCGAGCCGTCGTGCGTGTACGGCTTCTCGTTCTGGTTGCGGAAGATGTCAAGGTTGTAGCCCGCCACACGGCGCAGCACCTTGGGCCAGCGAGCATCGATCTCGTCTGCGTGCTCCATGGCCAGTTCGCGCACGAAGTCGCCGATGGCACGGGCCTGCGGACTGGCCGTGGCGTGGTCACCGAAATCCACCAGGCTGCCGTCGGCCAGCCAGGCCTTTGCGCCCAGCACGTTGTGCACCATGTTGCCGTAGGCCACCGAGCGGCTGCCGCACGAGTTGTTGCCGGCCATGCCGCCCAGTGTGGCCTGCGCGCTGGTGGACACGTCCACCGGGTACCACAGACCGTGGGGCTTGAGCTGGGCGTTGAGGTGGTCCAGCACCAGGCCTGGCTCCACCGTGGCGGTGCGGTCCTGCACATCCAGGTCGAGCACGCGCCGCATGTGCTTGCTGTGGTCGATCACCAGCCCGGCTCCCACGGTCTGCCCGCACTGGCTGGTGCCGCCACCGCGCGGCACGATGGGCACGGCCATGTCGCGACAGATGTCGAGGGCCAGGCGCACGTCGGTCGCGTCGCGGGGCACGAACACGCCCACCGGCATCTGCTGGTAGATCGAGGCATCGGTGGCATAGCGGCCACGGTCGGCCGGACCAAACAGCACCTCTCCGCGCGCCTGTACCGACAGCCGTTTGGCCAGCTGACCGGCCACTTCGTTGCTCTGGCGCGCCACGCGCTCGTACGTTTCGTCCGCGGTGTCACGGGTCGCGGTCAGGGGCAATGGCGCGTTCATTCGGCGTTTCCTTGGCGCTGCATGGTCTGGACTTCCTGCGATCGCAGTTGCTCCATCACCACGGCACGTTTGTTGTTGAGGTGGCTGGTGAGCACTCGGCTGAGTGCGCCGGGGTCCCGTGCTTCGAGCGCCTGCACCATGGCTTCGTGTTCCCGGACCGCGTGGCCCCACTTCTCGTCGTCCTGGTTGGAACGAAAACGCAGCGCCTGCAGGCGTGCGTTGACCTGGTTGTAGGTGGAAGTGAGCACCGGGTTCTTGGCCGCTGCATTGATGCAGCGGTGAATGGCGGCATTGAGCCGGTAGTAAGCAGAGAGGTCGCGCCGGGTATAGGCAGCCAGCATTTCGTAATGCAGTGCCTTGATCTCGGCCAGCTCAGTCGGGGTGATGCGCAGTGCAGCCAGTTCGCCAGACATCGCCTCAAGGCCCGCCATGACCTCAAAGGTGTTTTGCACGTCGGCTTCGGATAGCTGCACCGCCACCGAGCCCCGGTTGGGCAACAGCTCGACCAGACCCTCGGCGGCCAGCATCTTGATGGCCTCGCGCAGGGGCGTGCGCGAGATGCGAAGTTGTTCGCACAGGGTGCGCTCATTGAGCTTCGCGCCCGGCGCGATCTGCCCTTCGACAAGCATCTGGCGCAACCGGGAGGCAACCTGTTCATGCAACACGGGTCGCTGGATGGAGACGATGTCTGCGGTCATGGCTACATTTTGTATGCAGAATTCTCGTTAGAAAAGCGGATTTTAAGGGTGTTTACCCTTGACACTTGTATTTTGAATACAAAAAATGGGCCTATTCAAGAAAGGCAATTTCGCATGTTGACGACGAACTCCCATCCGACCGGGCGCCATTTCCTGCAGATCCCCGGCCCTTCCCCGGTGCCCGACCGCATCCTGCGGGCGATGAGCCTGCCCACCATCGACCATCGCGGGCCCGAGTTCGGCCTTCTGGGCCTGAAGGTGCTTGCAGACATGCAGACCGTCTTCAAGACGAAACACCCCGTGATGATTTACCCCGCTTCGGGAACAGGCGCCTGGGAAGCGGCGCTGGTCAACACGCTGCAGGCCGGTGACCACGTGCTCATGTACGAGACTGGCCACTTCGCGTTCCTGTGGAACAGGCTCGCCACCCAGCTCGGCCTGAAAACCGAGGTGCTGAGCCTGCCGGGCCTGGAAGGCTGGCGCAACGGTGTGCAGGCCGATCTGATCGAGCAGCGCCTGAAAGCCGACAGCGCCCACAGCATCAAGGCGGTGTGCGTGGTGCACAACGAGACATCCACCGGCGTGACCAGCGACATCGCAGCCGTGCGCCGCGCCATGGACGCGGCCAAACACCCCGCCCTGCTGTTGGTGGACACGATTTCCGGGCTGGCCGGCGCCCCCTACGAGCACGACGCCTGGGGCATCGACGTGTCCATCAGCGGTTCGCAAAAAGGCCTGATGCTGCCACCCGGCATCAGCTTCAACGCGCTGTCGCCCAAGGCCATCGAAGCCAGCAAGACCTGCAAGACACCGCGCAGCTACTGGGCATGGGGCGAGATGATCGAGATGAACAAGAACGGCTACTGGCCCTCCACCCCGAACACCAACCTCCTGTACGGCCTGAGCGAGGCTTGCGACATGTTGCAGGCCGAAGGCATGGACCGTGTGTTCGCTCGCCACCAACGCTGGGCAGCAGGCGTGCGCGCCGCCGTCAACGCCTGGGGGCTGCCGATCCAGTGCGCCGACGAGCAGGTGTACTCGCCCATCCTCACCGGCGTGATGACGCCCGAAGGCGTGGACGCCGACGCCGTGCGCAAGGTCATTTACGAACGCTTCGACTGTTCGCTGGGTACCGGCCTGGGCAAGGTCAAGGGCCGCATGTTCCGCATCGGGCATCTTGGCGACAGCAACGACCTCACCCTGGTGGCCACGGTGGCCGGCTGCGAAATGGGCCTGAAGCTCGCGGGCGTGAAGCTCGCCGGCTCGGGCGTGCAGGCCATCATGGACCACTTTGCCGCGCAACCGGGCGGCATCGCACACGCCTGACGTTTTCCCCGTGCGCCGCAGCGTCCGTGGGCGGGGCACCTATTTTCGAGCGGACAACAAACCACAGGAGACAAGCATGCAGACACGCCACAACACCCTGGCAGCCTTCACCCGGCGGACCCTCGCCACCGCAATGGGCGCCTGCGCCCTGTTGCTGGCCACGGGCGCCGCGCACGCGCAGA
>JAABRN010000110.1 GCA_011390855.1 Hydrogenophaga sp.
CACCGCCGCCTTGTCCACGCACGACTCCACCCGCATCGACGACCTGCGCATCGGCGCGGTGCGCCCCCTGATCACGCCCGCGCTGCTGCAGGAGTGGTTGCCCGCACCTGACGAGACACAGGCATTGGTGGAAAGCAGCCGCAAGGCCATTTCGCAGGTGCTGCACGGGCGAGACGACCGCCTGATCGTGGTGGTGGGGCCGTGCTCCATTCACGACCACGACCAGGCCATGGCTTACGCGCAGCTGCTGAAGGCGCAGGCCGACGCACATGCTGGCGAGCTCCTGATCGTGATGCGCGTGTACTTCGAAAAGCCGCGCACCACGGTGGGCTGGAAGGGCTACATCAACGACCCGCATCTGGACGGCAGCTTCGCCATCAACGAA
>JAABRN010000111.1 GCA_011390855.1 Hydrogenophaga sp.
CGGTGGGTTTCAAGAACGGCACCGATGGCGGCGTGAAGGTGGCCAGCGACGCGATCCTGGCGGCGCAGGCGCCCCACGCCTTCATGGGCATGACCAAGATGGGCCAGGCAGCCATTTTCGAGACGCGCGGCAATGCCGATTGCCATGTCATCCTGCGGGGCGGCAAGGCGCCGAACTACAGCGCAGACGATGTGAACGCCACCTGCGCCGTGCTCAAAACCGCTGGCCTGCGCGAGCAGGTGATGATCGACGTGTCGCACGCCAACAGCAGCAAGCAGCACCACAGGCAGATCGAGGTGGCGGGCGACGTGGCGCAGCAAATCGCTGCGGGCGACCACCGCATCACCGGGCTGATGATCGAGAGCCATCTAAAGGAAGGGAGGCAGGACATCGTGCCCGGTCAGGCGCTCCAGCAGGGTGTCAGCGTGACCGATGCCTGCATCGGTTTTGATCAGACCGTGCCTGTGCTGCAAACGCTTGCCAATGCGGTCCTGGCCAGGAGAGGTTGAAGGCACAGCACACTGCCTTTCAGGTCGCAGCACGATCGATCTGCTCCTGACATTGCCGACTTGCGAGCATGCGACCATGGCGCGTCCAAGCACCAAAGGATCCCCATGCGACTGCCCTGGCGACCGAGCGCCCCGCCCTCGTTGAACCTGGCACTGCAAGGCGGCGGTGCACACGGCGCCTTCACCTGGGGGGTGCTCGATGCCTTGCTGGAAGACGGACGGCTGGGCTTTGATGGGGTGAGTGGCACCAGCGCCGGGGCCATGAACGCGGTGGTGATGGCCCAGGGGCTGATGGTGGGCGGCAATGAGGGCGCGCGCGAGGCCTTGCGCAACTTCTGGACCGCCGTGGCCAGCAGCTTGCCCTTCGAAGGCGCAGTGCCCACGGCCGACGGACTGGGTTTCCGGCTGGCACCGGCCATGCGGCTGATGCTGCAGTGGACGCACTACCTGTCACCCGAACAGCTCAACCCCTTTGATCACAACCCGCTGCGCGATGTGATCAAGGCACAGATCGACTTTGAGCAATTGCGCGACCGTTCACCGGTGAGGCTGTTCATAGCGGCCACCGAGGCCAACACCGGACGGTTGCGCCTGTTCCAGAATCCGGAAATCAGCCTCGACGCGCTGATGGCATCGGCCTGCCTGCCCCGCCTGCACCGCAGCGTGCTCATCGACAGCCAACCGCACTGGGACGGCGGCTATTCCGCCAATCCTGCCGTCTACCCCCTGCTGCTGGACTGCCAGGCGCGTGACACGTTGTTGATCTTGCTGACGCCGCTGACTTGGGGTGACGCACCCAAGTCGGCCAAAGAAATCGACCAGCGCACCATGGAACTGGCCTTCAACGCCACGTTTCTGCGGGAAATGCGCCTGATTGCCCAGTTGGGTTCGCGCGCGCTGGACACCCCCCGGTGGCGCCGGGGCACACTGGAAAACCGCCTGGCGCAGGCCCGGTTTCACGCCATTGAGCCTGGCGACGTGATGCGTGGGTTGGGCTCCGAGACCAAGGCAGCGGCGGGGCAGCGCTTCTTCGAAATGCTGTTCACCCTGGGCCGGGAGCATGGGCAGCGCTGGCTGCTTGATCATTTTTCCGATGTGGGTGAGCGCGGCTCGGCTGATCTGAAACGGCTTTTCGGCTGAACTGCTGGCGCCGCTGCGAGCAAGGGCACCCCGCAGCCGACGCGCGGCGCTGTCAAATCCGACAGGCTCTGTACGCTAAAGGATTTCCCGATGGATAAAGTTGCGGATTTCAGGCGTACTTCAGGTGCGCCACACACCATCACACAGGAGTTCGGCATGTCGGCATTCAACCTCCAGGGACGAGCGGCATTGGTCACGGGCGGGGCACGCGGGCTGGGTGCGGGCATGGCCCGGGCCCTGGCGCAGGCCGGTGCTGCGGTGATGATCGGCGATGTGCGGGTGGAAGAAGGCCGGCAGACCGCGCGCGAACTGGGCTCGGCCGGGGGCAAGGTGGCGTTCATTGAGCTGGACGTGACAGACGAGGCGCAATGGTTGGTCGCCGCCGACGCCATGCTGGGCGAGTTCGGGGGTTTTGACATCCTGATCAACAACGCCGGCATCGAAGAAACCGCTTTGCTGGTCGACCTTGACACCGAGGCCTTGCGCCGCATGCTGGACGTGAACATCGTGGGCACGGCCTTGGGCATCAAGCACGCGTTTCGCGTGATGCGCCCAGGGGGCGAAGCCGGCAAAGGAGGCGTGGTGGTGAACATCGCATCGGTCGCGGCCACCATTGCGTTTCCGGCGATTGCGGGTTATTCAGCCACCAAATCGGCTGTTGACCGACTCACCCGCGTGGCGGCCATGGAATCAGGCAAGCTGGGTTACGGGGTGCGCGTGAACGCCATCTATCCGGGGCTGGTGCCCACCGACATGGGCATGAAGCTCGCCAGCGACGTGGTGGCCGCCGGTCTGTTTGCATCCGCTGAGGCCGCTGTGGCGGCCATCGTCGATCAGACGCCGCTGGGGCGCCTGGGTACAGTGGAAGAGATGGCAGATGCCGTGGCGTTCCTGTGTTCGGACTCGGCCAGGTTCATCACCGGCGTGGGTTTGCCGGTGGATGGGGGCATGGGCATGTGATGCCGCCCCGGTGAGCGTGGCAGGGCAGAGGCCCGAGCCAGCTCAGAAAACCAGTATCAACGCGGCTTGCGCGGCACCATCGGGCCGCGGCCTTCGATGTGACGGAAGTTGATGCGCCCCTTGGTCAGGTCGTAGGGCGAGAGTTCCAGAGAAACCCGGTCACCCGCCAGGATGCGGATGTGGTTTTTCTTCATCTTGCCCGCTGAATAAGCAATCAACTGGTGCCCGTTGTCCAGCGTCACGCGAAACCGCGTGTCTGGCAGCACTTCGTTGACGATACCCATCATGTCAATCAGTTCTTCTTTGGCCATGGTGTTTTCCTTTTCCTGAAGTATCGGTCAGTTCGGTCGCACCGACAGGCGTGCCGTGTGGTGCACCCAGTCAATGCCTTGCGCGAGGGCGTAATCGGCCGCCGCGTCGTGTGTGGGAAATGCGCTGTCAAAGCTCATGAGTCGAGCGGTGGATGCGCTGCCGCTGCCGCTGGCGATGGACACCTGTGCGGCAAAAAGTCCGCCCGGCAGTGGACGGGGGCAGGCCGCGATGCGGTACTTGCCCAGGGTGAGTGGCGAGAGTCTCGTCGTTGTAGTCGTTGTCGTATGAATCATCAAAAAGCACTGAAGGGCTGGGTTCGCAGCAACCGCCGCAAAACCGGATACGCCCACAAAAAACACATTGGCAGCCCCTGGCGCCGGGGTGCCCCACTGGATCATCCGGATATGACAAGGTGTTGACACACCTCGCCAGAACCAGCGCACGAGCCTCGGCAGGGGCATCGGCAACAGGAGGGAGGTATTGCCACGGCGCCGGGCTTGCAAAGGCACGGGGCTGGCATGGCCCGCCATGGAGGGGCTTGACTGGCGAACCCTCTGCCGGGGTTCATGCGCCGGTTCAAAAAGAGCCAGACGCGGCCAGTCGCTCAAGGCGAACCAGTTAATGTAACACCGATGCGAGAAACGTGCCACCTATGTGCGGTTTCAGAACGGCGGTGGCTCGTCATCCATATCCAAACTGCTGAGTGCCCGCACACCAGCGTTGCACTCACACGTCGCGGCCCCGACTGCTGCGCCAGATGGCCCGAATCAGCCAGAGACCGCAGACCACCGCACCCGCGAAGCCCAGAAAGCCGAACACAGGCAGCCCAAACAGGGTGGGACCACCTTGCACGGTCATGACGATAGAGGAGCCGATCACCAGTGAGGCAATGACCAGGGCCATGGCGAGGCGGTTGGCGGCGCGGTCGATCTGATCGCCCACACGCTTGAGGTGGGCCAGCTCGATGCCCACCTGAACACGGCCCCGCCGCGCATTTCGCAACAACCGCGACACGTCGTGTGGCAGCTGTTCGGCCACCGCCAAAGTGCGCCGCAGGGTCTGCAAGGCACGGGTGGCCATGGCCTTGGGCTCGTAACGGGCGCGCACCACCCCCTTGAGCATCGGCAGGGCTTCGGTGGTCATGTGGAAGTCCGGGTCCAGATTGCGGCCCATGCCTTCGAGCGTGATGAAGGCCTTGATGAGCAGCGCCATGTCGCTCGGCAGACCCAGGTGGTGTTCGCGCAGCAGTGCGGTCACGTCGGCCAGCATCTGGCCGAGATTCAGCTGTGCCAGCGGGGTGCCATGGTACTGATCCACAAAGGCTTCGATCTCG
>JAABRN010000112.1 GCA_011390855.1 Hydrogenophaga sp.
CTGCGCTGAGATCAGATGACTTCCTATTCCCCAGCAGGCTTCACGAGTCGCCCCACCTGGGTACTCGCCAATACGCGCGCATTCTTGGGCATTGGGTAGACGAACTGGGTCTCGACCGTACCGAATATGGGACCCATTCGATGCGAAGGACCAAGGCAACATTGATCTATCGACGCACCAAAAACCTCCGAGCCGTGCAGCTTCTGCTAGGGCACTCAAAGCTGGAATCGACAGTGAGATACCTGGGCATCGAGGTTGATGATGCCCTCGAAATCTCCGAACAAACGGAGATTTGAACTCCTCATCAGCGGCAGCCTTCAACAACAGCTATCCAGATCGGTCGGGATAAGGAATCTTGGCTATTTGTCGGCATGCACGCGATCAAACTCATGCGCGGCTCATGAACCGACCGTCCGTGAAATAAGCGATCAAGAAATCGATCGACGTAGGTAACTTGAAGGATCCAACACGCGGTGTACGCGTGAGCAGGCAGTGGCGTCACCTGCACATCGGGTATTCCCTTAGCAATTTGCGTTCAAAGAATACTTGTTTTTCACGCAGAGAAAAGCGCCTGGCTTTCTAAACCGTTAGAGATTGACTGTGTCTGGTGTGCCAGATCGCTTTGAAATGCTTTTTTGGAATATCCGATAGTCTGCAAAGCCGGTTATGAGGGTCCGTCGAATCGCATAAGGTGCAAGTTCTCGCACTCGTCGGCCTGCTGCCGGCGAGAATCTAAATAATCAACAGGAGACAGACATGTTGAACAAAAGACACTTCATTCAGGTCGCGGTGGCAGTGGCAGCCGCATCGACGGGGCTTGGCGCGTACGCTCAGAGCGCCGCCGACTTCTACAAGGGCAAGACCATCCGCGTGGCCAGTTCCACTGGTGCGGGTGGCACCATGGATTTGTACCTGCTGCTCATGATGAAGCACATGGAGAAGCACCTGCCTGAAGGGACCAAGATGGTGCTGGAGCACCGCACGGGCGGCGGCGGCTCCATCATGGCCAACTACATGTATTCGGCCGCACCCAAGGACGGGACCGTGGTGGGCATGCCGGTTCCCGCCATCGTGACATCGACCTTCTCAAATCCGAACAACACCCGCTACGACCCGGCGAAATTCAACTACATCGGGCGCATGGTGGACAACCCCCGTGTGTTCGTGGCGCGAACCGACAGCGGCATCAAGACGATGGAGGACGCAGCCAAGGCCGAGAAGGACATCCCCCACGCCATCATGACCGTGGGCACTTCACTGGACCAGTTCATGACGGCCGTGAACGAAGCCATGGGCACCAAGTTCCGCCGGGTGGCCGGCTACACCGGTGGTGGCCCGGCTTTCCTGGCCATGGAGCAGGGTGAGGTGCAAGCCACCACGGCCGAGCCGGCCAACCTGCTGGCCAACAAATGGCACCTGGTGGAAAACGGCACGATCAGTGTGCTGGGTGTGCTGGGGCAGGAGAAGGTCCCTGGGCTCGAGAACGCGCCGTATGTGCTGGACATGATTCCCGCCACCAACCCCAAGCGCGGAATCGTTGAAGCCGTTGCCGCCAGCGCGGCCATTGGTCTGGGCCTCATTGCTCCACCTGAAGTGCCTGCCGATCGTGTGGCCTTCCTCCGCGAGCTGTTCAACAAGACGGTCAATGATCCTGCCTACCTTGCTGAAGCCAAGGAGCGCAAGGTTCCGCTGAACAAGGCCACGGGCGAACAAGTCGAGAAGATTGTGGCAACGGCCATGGCAGCGCCCGAGGCGACGCGTCAGTGGTTCTTCGCACTGTCCAACCAGCGCTGAGACGCAGTTAGCCACACAAGCCCACTCCTGGCCGGGGTGGGCTTTCTCATATCTGAATCGGATTCGTTATGGAAATCAATATCTGGGCCGCCATGTCCAGTGCGGGCGGCATGCTGTTCACCCCAGGCGTGCTCTTTTACCTGCTGATTGGTGTTGGCATCGGTACCCTCTTGTCAGTGGTGCCTGGCGTGGGCGGTCTCATGGGCATCGCACTGTTGCTGCCGTTTACCTTTGCCATGAGCGTGAATGAGGCCATGGTGTTTCTCCTCGGCGCATTGGCCGTGATGTCCACCGCCGACACCATTCCGGCCGTGCTTTTTGGCGTGCCGGGCACGCCCACCTCCATGGTCACCGTGCTCGATGGCCATCCTATGGCCAAACGGGGTGAAGCGGGACGTGCGCTCGGCGCCGCCTTCACCTCTTCGGTACTGGGTGGTGCGATCGGTGCACTCATCTTGCTGCTGTTCATCCCGGTGGTGATGCCCTTGCTCATGGGCACCAAGTCGCCCGAGCTGCTCGGCCTTTGTATTCTGGGCCTGGCCATGGTGGCTGCGCTCAGCGGCGGTTCGATGATGAAGGGATTGGGCGCGGCGGCCATCGGCATCGCGCTGGCGTTCATCGGCGATGAGCCCACCACCGGCGCACCGCGCTGGACCTTTGATGCGCTCTACCTGTCGGATGGCCTCAACATCCTCATCATCGCGCTGGGCATCTACGCACTGCCCGAAGTGGCTGATCTGGCCATCCAAGGTAAGTCCATCGCCGCCGACAACACCCGCAAAGGCGGTGTCATGAGCGGATCCATGCGTGGGCTGCGCGACACCTTCAAGCACTGGGCGCTGGTGCTGCGCAGCGCTTCCATCAGTTCGGTGCTCGGTGCCCTGCCTGCGGTCGGCCCTACGATCATCCCCTGGCTGGTGTACTCAATGACCACCGCCACCACGCGCGGCCCGTCCAACTTTGGCAAGGGCGATGTGCGTGGCGTGATCGCGTCCGAATCGTCCAACAACGCCACTGTGGGTGGAGCCTTGCTGCCCACCGTGGCGGTGGGTGTACCTGGCTCGGCGCCTATGGCCCTGTTCCTGGGTGGCATGTTGCTGCATGGTGTGGCCCCGGGCCCGGATATGCTGACCAAAAACCTGGACCTCACCTACCTCATGATCTGGACCATCGTGCTGGCCAACGTGATCGGTGGGGCGGTGGCGTTTGGCATGGCGGGCACGCTGGCGCGCGTGGTGTTCGTGCGCGCGGCCGTCCTGGTGCCCATCATCAGCTCGGTGCTGATCGTGGGCGCGGTGCAGTCCACGCGTCAGTGGGAAGACCTGTTGTTCCTGCTGCTGGTGGGGGTGCTGGGCTGGGTGATGAAGCGCGCGCGCTGGTCACGTGCGCCCATGTTCCTGGCGTTCATTCTGGCGCCGCTGCTCGAGCGTTACTTCCATATTTCCACCAACCTGCACGGCTGGCAGTGGATGCTCAAGCCGGCGGTGATGGTGATGCTGGCTATCACGGCGGTCTTCCTTATCGGCGTGGCCATCAGCCGCGTGCGCAAGCTGGCACGGCTGCGCGACCAGGTCGGTCCTCGACACTTCAGGCTGAGCTGGAACCTGGACGTAGGCTTTGCTGCCTTTGTGCTGGTGAGCGCCGTGGCGGGCTACTCGCTGTCTGTGGACTGGCCACGCGATGCCCGCATGCTGCCCCAGATTGCGGTGGCATTCGCCGGGCTGATGGCCCTGGGGGCAATGTGGACCGCTTGGTGGGTACCGGTCAAACCGGTGGACCCGGCGGCGGTGGATCAGGACGTGCACTACGACCTCGAAACCGACTTCGGCGGCATGACGCTGGGCACTATTGCCGCCAAGGCCATGCACTACATCTTGCTGCTCACCGGCTTTGGCTTGCTTGCCTGGGTCATTGGGGTGGTCGCGGCGCTGCCGGTCTACCTGCTGGTCTACCTGCTGCTGCAGCGCGAAAAATGGTGGGTAGCGCTGCTGATCGCGTTGATGGGTGGGCTGGTGGCAGAGCTTTTGTTCAACCGCTTGCTCAGCTTGGCCTGGCCGCCAGCGCTCTGGCCGATTGCCTTCTGATGAAGGTGCGGCCATTGCGAATAGTTGAAACCCCTTTTGGCGATCTGGGTAAGCACATGTAGAATCGAGGGTTTTCCCGCACCCGTCGGCACACTGCAGCCCTTGCAATCAGCCCGCCATCCACAGGACAGACCCTTGTAGATTCCCCCGCCTCCACGCCACCCACTGAACGCACCGGCTTTGCCCGGTTGGCGGCAAGGGTGGTTGGTCCAGCGCCTTGGGGCACCGCATTCGCAGGGTGCGGTAGGTTCAAGAGCTCTCTTCGAGCCACCTCTTTCGGCGCTCCGTTTTTCCCGCTCCGCCCAGCGATCCATTCAGGGTCCGCTCGGCTTGAGCCCAATCTCCGTATTCATGAAATCTTTCCATCAGGACTGGCTGTCCAACATCCGTGGCGACCTGATCGCGGGCATCGTGGTAGCCCTCGCCCTCATCCCCGAAGCCATTGCCTTCTCCATCATCGCCGGCGTCGACCCCAAGGTCGGGCTGTACGCATCTT
>JAABRN010000113.1 GCA_011390855.1 Hydrogenophaga sp.
TGGGGCTGTATGCGTCGTTCTGTATTGCGGTGGTGATCTCATTCACGGGCGGGCGTCCGGGAATGATCTCTGCCGCCACGGGTGCCATGGCGCTTCTGATGGTCACCCTGGTCAAAGACCACGGGCTTGAGTACCTGTTGGCGGCCACCGTGCTCACCGGCGTGCTGCAGATCATCGCCGGCTGGGTGCGACTGGGTGCGCTGATGCGCTTTGTGTCGCGTTCGGTGGTCACCGGCTTCGTCAACGCACTGGCCATCCTGATC
>JAABRN010000114.1 GCA_011390855.1 Hydrogenophaga sp.
ACCCGTTTTCCCGGCGTGACGGCTTTCGTTCCCACGGCCTCACCGTGCGCCGCTTTGACTTCGAATATCAGGGCGAGGGCATGCTGGCTTATCTCACCTACGAGCGCGGCGGTGCGCTCACGCTCAAGGTGGGCGAGACCACGTCACCACTGGTGTTCGATGCGGTGGCCGGCGGCAGCCGCTTCGATCTGCAATACGCCGGGCAGCGCCAGGTGGTGCAGACCTGGACCCAGGGCGAAATGGTGCATGTGTTCACGCCGAAGGGTGCCACTCAGATTCTTGAGATTGACGCACTGGCGCACGCGGGTGAGGCGGCCCACGAAGGCGGTCGCCTGACCGCGCCCATGCCGGGCAAGGTGGTGTCGTTCTCTGTGAAAGCGGGCGACACGGTCACCAAGGGCCAGCCTCTGGCGGTGATGGAAGCCATGAAGATGGAACACACCATTGCCGCACCGGCTGACGGCACGGTGGCCGAGTTGCTTTACGCACCGGGCGATCAGGTCAACGAAGGTGCCGAGTTGCTGCGTCTGGCCACCGCGTGACATGGGCTGGCGGGAAGGCTTGATAAGCTCTCCTGCATGAGCACCTCCCTGAACATCACCCTCTGCATGGCGCAGACCAAGCCAGAACCCTGGGAAGCCGGACTGCGCGCCGCGCTGCCTGGCGCCACCGTGAGCAACTGGCAGCCCGGCGATTCGCCAGCCGACTACGCCGTGGTCTGGGCGCCGCCGCAGGCTTTTCTGGACGAACAGCCCAAGCTCAAGGCCTTGTTCAACATCGGTGCTGGCGTTGACGCGTTGCTTAAGCTGCAACTGCCATCGGATTGCCAGATCGTGCGACTGGACGATGCCGGCATGTCGGTGCAGATGGCCGAATACGTGTGCCACGCCGTGATCCGCCACTTCCGCGAATTGGATGGCTACGAGGCCGACGTAAAAGCCGGCAAGTGGTCGTACCGCAAGCCGCGCATGCGCGCCGATTTCCCCGTGGGCGTGATGGGGCTGGGTGTGCTGGGCGAACGTGTGGCGCGGGCCCTGGGTGTGTTCGAGTTTCCCGTGCATGGCTGGAGCCGCTCACCCAAGCAGATCGAGGGCGTGCAATGCCACAGCGGCAGCGACGGCTTCAACGCCTTCCTGTCGTCTTGTCGGGTGCTGGTCAACCTGCTGCCGCTCACCCCTGACACCACCGACATCCTGAACACAACAACCTTGTCACTGCTGCAGCCCGGGGGTTACCTGGTCAATGTGGCACGTGGCGCGCACGTGGTGGAAGAGGACCTGCTGGCCCTCATCGACAGTGGGCACCTGGCCGGTGCCACGCTGGACGTGTTCCGCACTGAGCCGCTGCCCGCCGATCATCCCTTCTGGACCCACCCGAAAGTCACCGTCACCCCTCACACCTCGGCGCGCACGCTGCGCGAAGAAAGCATTGCGCAGATCGCCGGCAAGATGCTGGCCATGTCACGCGGTGAAACCGTGGCTGGGCTGGTGGACCCGGTGCGGGGCTACTGAAACCCATTCTCGAAAGCGACCATGAACACTCCAGCACGCGTGAAAGTCATCGACGTCGGTCCGCGCGACGGCCTGCAGAACGAAAAGCAGCCGGTGCCCGCTGCCGTGAAGATCGAACTGGTGCACCGCCTGCAGGCCGCCGGCCTGAAGGAGATCGAGGTCACGAGCTACGTGAGTCCCAAATGGGTGCCGCAGATGGCCGATAACCACGAAGTCATGGCAGGCATCACGCGCCTACCCGGCGTGGCCTACTCGGTGCTCACGCCCAACCTCAAGGGGTTTGAAGCGGCGCTGCTTGACCAGCCGAGCGAGATCGTGGTGTTCGGCGCGGCCAGCGAAGCCTTCAGCCAGAAGAACATCAACTGCTCCATCGCCGAGAGCATCGAGCGCTTCGCGCCGGTGGTGGAGGCCGCCTTGGCGAAGGGCATCGCGGTGCGCGGTGCCATGAGCTGTACCGTGGGTTGTCCGTACGAAGGTGACATTTCGCCCGAGCGCGTGGCGTATCTGGCGCAGCTCATGAAGGGCATTGGCGTGCAGCGCGTGGACGTGGCCGACACCATTGGTGTGGGAACGCCCCGGCGTGTGCAGGCGGCCATCGAGGCCACGCTTCAGCATTTCGGCATCGACGAAGTGTCGGGCCACTTCCACGACACCTATGGCCAGGCGTTGTCCAACACGCTGGCGGCGCTGGAGATGGGTGTGTGGAACTTCCAGTCTTCGGTGGCGGGCCTGGGCGGCTGCCCCTATGCCAAGGGCGCCACCGGCAATGTGGCCACCGAAGACGTGGTGTACCTGCTGCACGGCATGGGCATCGACACCGGCATTGATCTCGATGCGCTGGTGGACGCCGGCGCCTACATCAGCGAGCAACTCGGTCGGCCCTCAGGTTCGCGCGTGGCACGGGCCCTGCTGGCCAAGCGCGCGAGCTGAAAACTGCACCAAGCCATAGACGCCGTGACCCGCATCACTCCCACCGAGCTGCTTGAACTCGCCCAAAAGGCATTGGCCACTTCCGGTGCGTATCCGGACATGGCCCTGAAAACCGCCACGGCGCTGGTCGACGCCGACATGCTGGGCCTCACTTCGCACGGCGTGGCCCGCGTGCCCACCTACGCCGCGCACTTGCGCAATGGTCGTGCGGATGGCAGTGCCACGCCCAAGGTGCTGCGTCGCCAAGGGGCCGTGGTGCTGGTGGATGCTGGCACCGGCCTGGCCTACCCGGCATGCCACCTGGCCGTGCAACAGGGCATGGAGATCGCTCGCCAGCAAGGCGTGGCGTTCGCAGCCGTGGGCAACAGCCACCACTTTGGCGCGGCGGTGTACCACCTGCAACCGGCGGCCGAGGCGGGCCTGGTTGGCATCGCGCTGGGCAACGCACCGGCGGCCATGCCCGCATGGGGCGGCAAGCGGCCGATGTTCGGCACCAACCCCATTGCGGCGGCGTTTCCGCGCGTCGGCCACGCGCCTTTGCTGATCGACCTTTCGCTGTCGGTCGTGGCCCGTGGCAAGCTGGTGGTGGCGGCGCGCGAAGGCAATCCCATTCCGTTGGGCTGGGCGCTGGATGCGCAGGGTCAGCCCACGACCGATCCGGTGGCCGGGCTGGCCGGTTCCATGGTGCCGGCCGGTGGCGTCAAGGGCACCTTGCTGGCGCTGTTGGTGGACTTGCTGGTGGGCACGCTCACGGGTTCGCACTTCGGCTTTGAAGCGGACTCCCTATTGGAAGAAGAGGGCGGTGTACCGCGTGTGGGCCAGGTTTTCCTTTTCATTGATCCGGCTGCACTGGCCGGGCGCGACACCTATTTTTCACGCATGGAAATGCTGGTCGAAGCCATGCTGCAAGACGAGAACGTGCGCCTCCCAGGCGACCAACGCCCGACTCGCCGCCAAGCCGCCGAGCTCAAGGGGCTCGATGTGCCGGATGCTTTGCTGCATAAGCTGAGACAGCTCGCAAGCTGAGCAACGGACGCCGCCGGGCCAACTGGCAGGCATGGACCCGGAGCATGCCATGCAGCCTGGCCAGGCTGGTGGCATCATCCCGGGCTGTCTTCTCCCCTTTGCCCATCTGGTGATTCATGGATCTTCACGTCTGGCTTGCCTTCTTTGCCGCCTCCTGGGTGATCGCCATTTCTCCTGGCTCTGGTGCGGTGTTGTCCATGAGCCATGGCCTGGCCTACGGCGTGCGCCAGACCAGTGCCACCATTGTTGGCCTGCAGTTTGGTCTGGCGGTGATTCTGCTGGTGGCCGGGGTGGGTGTGGGTGCGCTGCTGCTGGCTTCTGCCACCGCGTTCACCGTGGTCAAGGTGCTGGGCGCGGCCTACCTGATCTGGCTGGGTGTCCAGCAGTGGCGCGCACCGGTGGGACACGCTTCGACAGGTGCTTCGACCCGTGATGCAGTGGGCGAACCTGGCTTGCCGTCGGTGCGCAGGCGCATCACATTGGGGTTCTTCACCAACGTGACCAACCCCAAGGGCATCGTGTTCATGGTGGCTGTGCTGCCCCAGTTCATCGACCCTGCACGCGCTCTCTGGCTGCAGTTGCTGATCCTGCTGGTGACCTCGGTCGGAATTGATCTGGTGGTCATGCACGGCTATGCTTTCATGGCTTCACGTGCCCAGCGCTGGCTGGCTTCTGCACGTGCCCGGCGGGCGCAGAATCGTGTGTTTGGTGGCGTTCTGCTGGCCATGGGAGCCAGTTTGTTGATGGTCAAAAGGAGTGTCTAGAGAACACCCCCCTGCGCCGCTGACGCGGCTTCCCCCCTCTCTGGCGCGCCTTCGGCGCTGGGAAGGGGGGACGGCATCTTGGGCCGGCGGAGCCGACCCTTGCTGCCCCTGGAGGGGCACTTCGCTCCGGAAATATTCGGAACTCCCCCTGCGCCGCTGACGCGGCTTCCCCCCTCTCTGGCGCGCCCTTCGTGCGCTGGGAGAGGGGACGGCATCTTGGGGCTGCGGAGCCGTTCCTTGCTGCCCCTGGAGGGATGCACTTCGCTCCGGTTGACTTGTGTACATCCTCTCTGGACTGCATGGAATGCGCCATGCGACTACCATCGATAGCCATGTCTGAAACAACCGTTCCTGAATCATCATCCGCCTTGGCTTGGCCCGCGCCCGTGCGGCGTGTGGT
>JAABRN010000115.1 GCA_011390855.1 Hydrogenophaga sp.
TCAAGGCAGATGCGTATGTGGTGGCCTGCGGCTCCTACACGGCACCGTTGCTGCGCCAGGTGGGGGTGCATGTGCCGATCTATCCCGGCAAGGGCTACAGCGCCACCTTGCCGCTGCTCAAACCCGAGCTGGCACCACAGGTCAGCATGATCGACGACCAGCTCAAGATCGCCATGTCGCGACTGGGCAACCAGCTACGGGTAGCCGGCACGATCGAATTGGGCGGGTTCGACCTGTCGCTGGACACGCCGCTGGCGAAGAAGCGCTGCGAGATGCTCGTGCGCCGAATCGAGGAAGTGTTCCCCGGCGTGGCCGACACCCGCACACCTGAAGAAGGTGGCAATCCCGAGTTCTGGACCGGCCTGCGCCCCGCCACGCCCACCAACATTCCCTTGATCGGCCGCACGAAGGTGGGCAAACTGTGGGTCAACGCCGGGCACGGCACCCTGGGCTGGACCCATGGCGCAGGCTCTGGCAAGGCCCTGGCCGAACTCATCTGCGGCGAACAGCCGGCCATGAACTTCCGCTTCCATGGCATGGGAGCTTCTGATCGCTCCCGCGTGTCAGCACCCACAACGCTGAATACCGAGTCCCCTGCACGTCACGCTTGATCCCCGAATGAAGGACGGTCATTGCCACCCGCAACGACCGTTTTTCTAAAGCCGCAGCAAGAGCAGGCTGCGAAACAAGGGCGCACCAGACGCCTCCCATTCATCCTCCAAAGGAGACAACATGACAAGCCTCTCACTAGACCGGCGCCGATGCGCGCTGCTGCTCGCAGCCCCTGCGCTGCTGGCACATGCCAGCGCCCAGGCACAGACGGCCGCCCCCACGATGGACGAACGCATCAGTTCGGCCATACAGCCATATTCCGATGCCGTGGCGGGGGCCGTTTTTTATTCGGTACCGGTCGCCGGCACGGATTTCCCCTTGATCGTTGGCTGGCTCATTCTGGCAGCACTGATCTTCACCTTCTATTTCCGCTTCATCCAGATCCGTGGCTTCATGCACGCCATCCAGGTGGTGCGTGGACGCTATTCAAACCCGAAAATGCAGGGTGAAGTGACACCGTTCCAGGCACTCACCACAGCGGTCTCGGGCACGGTGGGCTTGGGCAACATCGCCGGGGTGGCGGTGGCGGTCGGCATCGGCGGGGCCGGAGCCACGTTCTGGATGATCCTGGCCGGCCTGCTGGGCATGGCCTCCAAGTTCACCGAGGTCACGCTGGGCGTGAAATACCGCGACGTGAAGATGCCCGACGGCATCGTCGCCGGGGGCCCCATGCGCTACCTCTCCAAGGGCATGGCCGAACTGGGTCACCCGGGGCTGGGAAAGGTGCTGGCGGTGTTCTTCGCCGTGTGCTGCGTGGGCGGCGCCATCGGCGGTGGCAACATGTTTCAGGCCAACCAGAGCTTCCAGCAGGTGGTCGGGGTCACGGGTGGCGAAAACAGCATCCTCGCCGGCCAGGGCTGGGTCTTCGGCCTGATCATGGCCGTGCTGGTGGGCATGGTGATCATTGGCGGCATCCGCTCGATTGCCAAAGTGACAGAAAAGGTCGTGCCGTTCATGGCCTTGCTGTACATGACCGCTGGCATGATCGTGCTGATCATCAACGCCGACCGGATCCTATGGGCATTCGGGGAAATCATCGGCGGCGCTTTCTCGGCCGAGGGCGTGACAGGCGGTGTGGTGGGTGCCCTGATCCAGGGTTTCAAGCGCGCGGCCTTTTCCAACGAAGCCGGCATCGGCTCGGCAGCCATCGCCCACTCTGCGGTGCGCACCGACCAGCCGGTATCACAAGGTTTCGCTGCTCTGCTTGAGCCCTTCATCGACACCGTGGTGATCTGCACCATGACCGCGCTGGTGATCGTGATCACCGGCCACGTGGACCAGGGCGGCGTGACCACGCTGGCCGCCGGAGCCAGTGGCGTGGGGCTCACATCGGCCGCATTCGGCAGCGCCATTTCATGGTTCCCATACGTGCTGGCGCTGGCAGTGGTGTTGTTCGCCTTCTCGACCATGATCACGTGGTCGTACTACGGGCTTCAGGCGTGGACCTATCTGCTGGGTGACAGCAAGTTGTCGGAACTGGCGTTCAAGTTGATGTTTCTGACGTTCGTGGTGATTGGCGCCAGCATGGGACTGGGGCCGGTGATCGACTTCTCAGACTCCATGATCTTTGCAATGGCATTGGCCAACATCGTCGGCCTGTATTTCATGATGCCCATTGTCAAGCGCGAGCTCGACCAGTACTGGGCCGGCATTCAGTCGGGCACGATCCAGTCGTTCCGCTGAAGGCAGCGCCCCCGGCCAATGAAGCCCGCCTCGCGCGGGCTTCATTCTGTTTGTTCAGCTTTGCTTGCGTGCCTTCACCGGCAACACTGGCGCCTGTGGCGGCTCTGGTGGCTCGGGACGGATGCGTTCACTCATCCAGCGCAGCATGTCGATCCACATCTGCCGCATCTCGGATTCGAGCGGGGTGCGAAACGCACTGGGCAACTCAATGGTGACCACGGGCATGCCCTTGTGCACGCCACCATAGTTGCCAAGGCTGCCCGGAAAAATGCCGACCTGGTCGAGGTAGAGGCGCCCCAGTTTCGGGGGAGGCGTGCCAGGGCCATCGAAGTCGAGCACGCCGTAAGGCGCGTGAATACTGACGATGAGGTGCGGCTGAAAGCGCAGCATTTCGTCGTGAAGGTAGCGCGACTCCGGCTCAGACAATGGCGAAGGCCCCGGCCACCTGCGCGGGTCTTTTCTGGTGCGCTGTTCCCAATAGACCTTGGCGTCGCGGGCCCAGTTGGGTGTGGGGAAATTGCGGTTCAGGTCCACGCCGTTGGCGTTCATGCGGCGCGCAGGCTGGCGCAGCAGGCCGTCCGGGTTGAGCGCAGGCAGGAAGCGCCAGTGGGCATTGGCAGGCGTCTCCACCGCGCGTTGAATCCAGTGCAGGGCGACCGAGGCTGACGACAGTTCGTCGCCATGCATGGCGCCCACCACCAGCACCCGAATCTGCGGGTCTGGCGCGATCACATCGCGCTGGTACAGGGTCCGGCCCTGCACCGACCGTCCGACCGTGGGGCGCAGTTCGGCAGCTTGGCATAGTGGCATGCGCACGTTCGGCAACCGGCGCACCCATTCGGCACAAGGGCTGCTGGTGGCAATGTCGGCCAGCGGATGGCTGGGGCCACGCACCGGACGATCCGTCTCAGTCAGGGCGGGTGTCGATACGACAAGGAACAGCACGCCCGACACCACACAACGAAGGGGAAAGCGAAGCCGGTTCGATTCAGACATGTGCCGATTCTATTGACCCTGTTTGACCGGGTGGATTTGTTCGCTCAGTGCTTGCAGAGGGGTTGGTGAAGGCTTCGACAGGCTCAGCCCGAACGGGAGGGTCAGACTCGCACGGGTGGGATGCAAGTGGTCGTCAATTCAAGTTCCCGTGGATGCGCTCGCCACGAGGGACTTGTTCAGCGTTGCCTTAGTGCTCCCCTGGCTCGTAAAGCGTCTCCCGCCCCATGCGGTCCACGATGAGCTCGGCCGTCCATGGCAGCATGAGTGCGCCGCACCGGCTGTCGCGGTACAGACGCTCCAGGGGCAGGTGCTTCATCATGCTCTGGCCGCCACAGGTGCGGATGGCCAGGCGGGCAATGTCGTTGGCGCCTTCCATCACGCTGTGGTGCGCCGCGTACAGGCGCAGCTTCTGGTCCTTGGTGGGATTCGGCCGGGCTTCGGTGATGGCCCGGGTGAAGAGGCTCTTCATCGATTCGAGCTGAATGCGCATCTGCGCCACTGCGATCTGCTTGGTCGGATACTGGCGGCGCTGCACCGGGGGCTCGCCTTCAACCTCACCGCGCAGGTATTTCACGGTGAAGTCGTAGGCGGCGTTGGCCAGGCCCAGGTAGGTGGGCGCGAGCGTGAAGAACATGGCGGGCCAGGTCTGTGCACCCTTGAAATAGATGCCACGCGGCATGAGCTGCTCGGCGTCGCCCACGAACACATCCTTGAAGGTGAGGTTTCGGCTGACGGTGCCGCGCATGCCCATGGGGTCCCAGTCGCCGCTGATGCTCAGGCCTTCGCTGGTGGCGGGCACGCTGATGTAGAGCGTATCGCGCGCATCGGGGTGATCGTCGCCCTTGTCTTCGGTGCACAGGATGCCGTAGTAGTCGGCAGCGCCCGAGAGACTGGCCCAGATCTTTCGCCCGTTGATGAGCCAGCCGCCATCGACCTTCTTCGCGCTGGTGCCGAACGGTGCACGCCCGGCTGCAGCGGCCGTGCCTTCGCTGAAGGGCTGGGCGTACAGGGCGCCGTCGTTGACGATGCGGCCGAAGTGCAGTTCGCGCCGCGCAGCGTGCTCTGCACGCTGCGCGTCAGTCATGGGAATGCCGTCGGCCAGCACGCCGGTCCACATGGTGCTGCAGATGTGCATGTTCCAGGTGAGCGCAGTGGCACCACAGAAACGGCCAATTTCGGCGGCCACCATCATGTAGGTGGGGTAGTCGGCGCCCAGGCCGCCGTGCGCGGTGGGCACGCAGAGTTTGAGGAAGCCGGCCTCGCGCAAGTCGTCGTAGTTGGCAAACGGAAAGCTGGCTTCGCGGTCCCATTGCGCTGC
>JAABRN010000116.1 GCA_011390855.1 Hydrogenophaga sp.
GGGCGCCGAAGGCATCAAGGACCTGCTGGAAAGCATCGAGCTCGACACCGAGATCGAGAAGCTGCGCAACGACCTGACCGGCTCCGAGCTGAAGATCAAGAAGAACGCCAAGCGCCTGAAGGTGCTGGAAGCCTTCAAGAAATCCGGCATCAAGCCCGAGTGGATGGTGCTGGACGTGCTGCCCGTGCTGCCGCCCGACCTGCGCCCGCTCGTTCCCCTGGACGGTGGCCGTTTCGCCACCTCCGACCTGAACGACTGGTACCGCCGCGTCATCAACCGCAACAGCCGTCTGCGCCGTCTGCTGGAACTCAAGGCCCCTGAAATCATTGCGCGCAACGAAAAGCGCATGCTGCAGGAAGCCGTGGACAGCCTGCTGGACAACGGCCGCCGTGGCAAGGCCATGACGGGCGCCAACAAGCGCGCACTGAAGTCCCTGGCCGACATGATCAAGGGCAAGAGCGGCCGTTTCCGCCAGAACTTGCTGGGCAAGCGGGTGGACTACTCGGGCCGTTCCGTCATTACCGTGGGCCCGACCCTCAAGCTGCACCAGTGTGGTCTGCCCAAGCTGATGGCGCTGGAACTGTTCAAGCCCTTCATCTTCGCCAAGCTCGAGCAGATGGGCATTGCCACCACCATCAAGGCGGCCAAGAAGGAAGTGGAAGCCGGCACGCCGGTGGTGTGGGACATTCTGGAAGACGTGATCCGCGAGCACCCCGTGCTGCTGAACCGCGCGCCCACGCTGCACCGCCTGGGCATCCAGGCGTTCGAGCCCATCTTGATTGAAGGCAAGGCCATTCAGCTGCACCCGCTGGTGTGTGCCGCCTTCAACGCCGACTTCGACGGCGACCAGATGGCTGTGCACGTACCGCTGTCGGTGGAAGCACAGATGGAAGCCCGCACGCTCATGCTGGCCTCCAACAACGTGCTGTTCCCAGCCAACGGCGAACCCTCCATCGTGCCTTCCCAGGACGTGGTGCTGGGTCTGTACTACGCGACCCGTGAGCGCACCAATGGCAAGGGCGAAGGCATGATCTTTGCCGATGTGGCCGAGGTGAGCCGCGCCCTGGACGCGCGCGAAGTGGAAATGACCACCCGCGTGACCGTGCGCCTGACCGAGTACGTCAAGGCCAAGGACAGCGAAGAGTTCGTGCCCGAGACCAAGCTGGTGGAAACCACCGTGGGCCGCGCACTGCTGAGCGAAATCCTGCCCAAGGGCCTTCCGTTCTCCACCATGAACAAGGCGCTGAAGAAGAAGGAAATCTCCAAGCTCATCAACGCGTCCTTCCGCAAGTGCGGCCTGAAGGAAACCGTGGTGTTCGCCGACAAGCTGCTGCAGAACGGCTTCCGTCTGGCCACGCGCGCTGGTATTTCCATCGCCATTGACGACATGCTGGTGCCGCCGCAGAAGCGCGACATCATCGAGCGTGCCGAGACCGAGGTGAAGGAAATCTCGCACCAGTACGCATCGGGCCTGGTGACTTCCGGCGAGCGCTACAACAAGGTGGTGGACATCTGGGGCAAGGCCGGCGACGAGGTCTCCAAGGTCATGATGGCGCAGCTCGCCAAGGAGCGCGTGATCGATGCCAGCGGCAAGGAAGTGGACCAGGAGTCTTTCAACTCCATCTACATGATGGCCGACTCCGGCGCCCGTGGTTCTGCCGCACAGATCCGCCAGCTCGCTGGCATGCGTGGCCTGATGGCCAAGCCCGACGGCTCCATCATCGAGACGCCCATCACGGCCAACTTCCGTGAAGGCCTGAACGTGCTGCAGTACTTCATCTCCACGCACGGTGCGCGTAAAGGCCTGGCCGATACGGCGTTGAAGACCGCCAACTCGGGCTACCTGACCCGCCGCCTGGTGGACGTGACGCAGGACCTGGTGGTGACCGAGGACGATTGCGGTACCACCAACGGCACGCTCATGCGCGCCATTGTGGAAGGCGGTGAAGTCATCGAGTCCCTGCGCGACCGCGTGCTGGGCCGCACCACGGCCGAAGAGGTGCTGCACCCCGAAACGCAGGACGTGCTGGTGCCCGCTGGCCAGATGCTGGACGAAGACGCGCTGGACATGCTGGAGCAGGTGGGCGTGGACGAGGTGCGCGTGCGCACCGCGCTGAACTGCGAAACCCGCTTCGGCCTGTGCGCCAAGTGCTATGGCCGCGACCTGGGCCGCGGTGGCGCGGTGAACATTGGCGAGGCAGTGGGCGTGATTGCTGCCCAGTCCATTGGCGAACCCGGTACGCAGCTGACCATGCGCACCTTCCACATTGGTGGTGCGGCGTCGCGTGCGGCGGTGGCCTCCAGCGTGGACGCCAAGTCCAACGGCGTGATCGGCTTCAACGCCACCATGCGCTACGTGACCAACTCCAAGGGCGAGCTGGTGGTCATTTCCCGTTCCGGCGAAATCATCATCCAGGACGAACATGGCCGCGAGCGCGAGCGCCACAAGCTGCCTTACGGCGCCATCCTGTCGGTCAAGCCCGACCAGACCGTGAAGGCTGGCACCGTGCTGGCCAACTGGGACCCGCTGACCCGACCCATCATCACCGAATTCGCCGGTATGGTGAAGTTCGAGAACGTGGAAGAAGGCCTGACTGTGGCCAAGCAGGTGGACGATGTGACCGGCCTGTCCTCGCTGGTGGTGATCGACCCCAAGCGCCGTGGCTCTGCCAAGGTGGTGCGCCCGCAGGTCAAGCTGATCGACGCATCGGGCGCCGAGGTGAAGATCCCGGGTACCGACCACTCGGTGACCATTGGCTTCCAGGTGGGCGCGCTCATCCAGGTGCGCGACGGCATGCAGGTGAGCCCTGGCGAAGTGCTGGCCCGCATTCCCGTGGAAGGTCAGAAGACGCGCGACATCACCGGCGGCTTGCCGCGTGTGGCCGAGCTGTTCGAAGCCCGCAGCCCCAAGGACAAGGGCCTGCTGGCCGAGATCACCGGCACGGTGTCGTTCGGCAAGGAAACCAAAGGCAAGGTGCGTCTGCAGATCACCGATCCGGAAGGCGCCATCAGCGAAGAGCTGGTGCCCAAGGAGAAGAACATCCTGGTGCACGAAGGCCAGGTGGTGAACAAGGGCGAACTGATTGTGGACGGCCCGGCCGACCCGCAAGACATCCTGCGCCTGCTGGGCATGGAAGAGCTGGCCCGCTACATCGTGGACGAAGTGCAGGACGTGTACCGTCTGCAGGGCGTGAAGATCAACGACAAGCACATTGAAGTGATCGTGCGCCAGATGCTGCGCCGCGTGATCGTGGACAACGTGGGCGATTCTTCCTACATTGCCGGCGAGCAGGTGGAGCGTTCCGAGATCCTCAACACCAACGACGCCCTGCGCGCCGAAGGCAAGGTGCCTGCCACCTACAGCAACGTGTTGCTGGGCATCACCAAGGCTTCTCTGTCCACCGACTCGTTCATCTCGGCGGCTTCCTTCCAGGAAACCACCCGCGTGCTCACCGAGGCTGCCATCATGGGCAAGCGCGACGAGCTGCGTGGCCTGAAGGAGAACGTGATTGTGGGCCGCCTGATTCCGGCAGGTACCGGCATGGCTTTCCACGACGCACGCCGGGTGAAAGAGCGCATGGACGAGGAAGAGCGCCGCGCCATTGCGGAAGCCGATGCCGAGTCCCTGGCTGCCGACCAGGCCGAGGCTGCCAGCGGCGCTGAAGCTTCCGAGTAAGCCCTCGCGCCCAGCCTATGGCTGTGAGAACCCCGCCCAGCTCAGGCTGCGCGGGGTTTTTTACTGTGGCGCACTGCGTTACAGTCGGAGCGCGGGGCCCGCAAGCCATGGGCCTGTGTGTCACTGCTACCGGAGGGCATGTCCATGTCTGTAGTTACCTGGGTTGTGATGGCCGTAGTGGCCGTGGTTCTGTTCTGGGCGGTGGGTGCCTACAACCGCCTCATGCGCTTGAAGAACCAGGTGGCCAATGCGTTTGGCCAGATCGATGTGCAGTTGAAGCGCCGCTACGACCTCATCCCCAACCTGGTGGAGGTGGCACGCAAGTACATGGCGCACGAGGCACAGACGCTGGAGGCCGTGATTGCCGCACGCAACCAGGCCAGCCGGGCCGAGCAGTCCGCAGCCGCGAACCCGCTCAGTGGAGCCGCGCTGGGCGCTTTGGCGGGCGCCGAAGGTTTGCTCGGTGGCGCGCTAGGCCGCCTGTTCGCCGTGGTGGAGGACTATCCCGAACTCAAGGCCGACACCACCATGCGCGAACTGAGTGAGGAACTCACCCACACCGAGAACCGCGTGGGCTTTGCGCGCCAGGCCTACAACGACCAGATCCTGGCTTACAACGATGCGGCCATGCATTTCCCCACCATCATCGTGGCGCGCCTGCTGGGCTTCACCCCTTTGACCATGCTGGAGTCCACCACCAGCGAGGTAGAGCGGTTGGCGCCCAAGGTCGAATTCTGACTGGGTGAGGACAGGCGGTGCGCTTTTTCGAATCTCAGGACAGTGCACGCGGCGAAACACGCCGCCTGCTGTTCTGGTTTGGCGTGATGGTGTTGCTGCTGGTGCTGGCCATCAACGCGGCATTGGCGCTGGCGTGGGCTGTGACCGGGGGCTGGGTGG
>JAABRN010000117.1 GCA_011390855.1 Hydrogenophaga sp.
CAGGCGGGCCTGGTGGCTGGCTTGCATGGCCTCAACAGCGACATCAAATTGCTGGGCATTGGCACGCGAGCGCCCAAAGAGAAACAGGAGACCATGGTCTACGACCTGGCCTGCCGCACGGCCGAGCACCTGCGCATGCGCGCGCCCGTTGCACGCGAGTCGGTGGTGGCCAATTGCGACTACGTGGGCGCTGGCTATGGCATACCCACACCGGGCATGCAGGAGGCGGTGGAGCTGTTGGCGCGCACGGAAGGTTTGCTGCTGGATCCGGTTTACTCCGGCAAGGGCATGGCAGGCCTGATTGATTTGATTCGCAAGGGTCACTTCAAAACCACGGACAACGTGGTCTTCCTGCACACCGGTGGCTCGGTGGCGTTGTTTGGGTATGCAGAGGCGTTTGGCCTCAAGGGTCCTCAGGGTTGATTTGGTGCGCCGGGAGAAGGCGCTTTCAATATTCACGTTAACTTTCACTTTGACTAGGAGCATTTCGATGAGCAAGAGCATTTCAATGAAACGGGTACTGCGGTCTTCCACGCTGGTCGGCGCGATGGCGCTGGCTTTCGGCGCGGCGCCAAGCATCGCGCAAGACACGGGCACGCTGGGCAAAATCAAGAGCAGCGGCAGCATCACCGTGGGTCACCGGGATGCCTCCATCCCGTTCTCCTATCTGGATGACAAGCAGCAGCCGATGGGTTATTCACTGGATCTGTGCGCCAAGGTCATTGACGCCGTGAAGGCAGAGCTGAAGATGCCAACCCTGAAGGTGGTTTTGCAGCCTGTCACATCGGCCACCCGCATTCCCTTGCTGGCCAACGGTACGATCGACATCGAGTGCGGTTCCACCACCAACAACGCCTCACGGCAGCAGCAGGTGGCCTACACGATGACGAGCTTTGTGACGGCCAACCGCTTCATCTCCAAGAAGGCCGACAACCTCAAAACCTTGGCTGACCTGAAGGGCAAGACCGTGGTGTCGACCTCGGGGACGACCAACATCAAGCAGATCACCGAGCTGAACGCGGCGCAAAACCTGGGGCTCAATGTGCTGGCCGCCAAGGATCACGCTGAGTCCTTGCTGATGGTTGACACGGGCCGTGCCGTGGCGTTCATCATGGACGACATTCTTCTCGCCGGGCTGGCGGCCAACCACCCCAATCCTGGTCAATGGCAGATGTCAACCGAGGCGCTGTCGGTCGAGCCCTACGGCATCATGCTGCGCAAGGACGACCCGGCCTTCAAGAAGGTGGTGGACGGCGCCATGACCTCGCTGATGAAGAGTGGCGAGATCAATCAGATCTACGCCAAGTGGTTCATGCAGCCGATTCCACCCAAGGGCATCAACCTCAACATCCCGATGAGCGATTCGCTCAAGAAGGTGATCGCCAACCCCACCGATTCACCAGATCCAGCTGCCTATAAGTAAGCCCCTGTGACCCCGGAGCCTTTGAGTTCCGGGGCCTTTTCTTGGTCGCGAGCACATGAACTACAACTGGAACTGGGGCATTTTCTGGGAGCTTTCCCCAGATGCCAGCGGTACGTACCTGCACACCCTGTGGCTCGGCCTGAACTGGACGCTGGCCACTGCTCTGACGGCCTGGGTTTTTGCGCTGTTGCTTGGCACGGTCATTGGCACGCTGCGCACCCTGTCTAGCGGCTGGTTGCCGCGGCTGGCCAACGCGTATGTGGAGGTATTTCGTAACCTGCCGCTGCTGGTGCAGATGTTTCTCTGGTTCTTCGTGGTGCCCGAGCTCCTGCCCAAGGACATGGGGACCTGGGTCAAGCAGCTGCCCAATGCCAGCTTCTGGACGGCCGTCGTGGCGCTTGCGTTTTTCACCTCGGCCAGGGTGGCCGAGCAGGTGCGTGCCGGCATCCAGTCCTTGCCGCGCGGCCAGACCATGGCCGGCACTGCGCTGGGCCTCACGCTGGCACAGACTTACCGCTACGTCTTGCTGCCCATGGCGTTTCGCATCATCTTGCCGCCGATGACCAGCGAGTTCATGAACATCATCAAGAACAGCGCGGTGGCGCTGACCATCGGGCTGATGGAGCTGACGGCGCGTGCCCGCTCCATGCAGGAGTTCAGCTTTCAGGTGTTCGAGGCCTTCACCGCCGCCACGCTGATCTACCTCGCGGTCAACGGCGTCGTGGTGCTGGCCATGCGTTTGCTGGAAAAACAGGTGGCTGTACCTGGCTACATGGGGGGCAAGTCATGACGCTGCCTAGACTGCTGCACTCGCCCGTCGGCGACCCAAAGAGGTTGAGCCGCCATGTTTGAAAATTTCGACTTTGACATCATTGCCCGGAGCTGGCAGGTCCTGATCTTTCAGGGGCTGGCGTTCACGGCGCAGGTCACGGTGATGGCCATGGTGGGGGGCGTCATTCTGGGCACATTGCTCGCGATGATGCGCTTGTCATCGATCAAAGTGCTGTCCTGGACGGCCGCGGGCTATGTCAACGGCCTGCGCTCGATTCCGCTGGTGCTGGTGATCTTCTGGTTCTATTTTCTGGTGCCTTACATCGGCGCCTGGATCATCGGATCGCCCACACCGATCAAGGTGGGTGCCTTCACCTCTGCGCTGGTCACCTTCATCCTGTTTGAGGCCTGCTACTACTGCGAGATCATGCGCGCTGGGATCCAGAGCATCCCCAAGGGACAAGCCTCAGCAGGCTATGCGCTGGGTCTGAACTACTGGCAGGTGATGTCTCAGGTGGTCCTGCCGCAGGCCTTTCGCAATATGACACCGGTGTTGCTCACGCAAACCATTGTGCTGTTCCAGGACGTGTCGCTGGTCTACATCATTTCGTTGCCGGACTTCGTCACCATTGCCAGCAAGATCGCCCAGCGCGATGGCCGCCTGATCGAGATGTACCTGTTTGTGGCAGTGGTTTACCTGGCCATCTGCCTTCTGATGTCCTACGGTGTCAAGCGGCTGCAAGCGCGCATTGCCATCGCACGCTGATCGACACACATCCAGAATGAGAGATTCCCCATGCCCATGATCGAAATGGACCACGTCAGCAAGTGGTATGGCAGCTTCCAGGTCCTTAAGGACTGCACGACCCAGGTGGACAAGGGTGAGGTGGTGGTGGTCTGTGGCCCTTCGGGCTCGGGCAAGTCCACGCTGATCAAGACCGTCAATGCGCTGGAGCCTTTTCAGAAGGGACGCATCACCGTCGACGGTATCGACGTTGGCGCCAAAGGCACTGATCTGCCGAAGCTGCGCTCCCGCATCGGCATGGTCTTCCAGAACTTCGAACTCTTTCCGCACCTGTCGATCACGCGCAACCTGGCACTCGGCCAGGTCAAGGTGCTGGGCCGCAGCGAAGACGAGGCCATGGAGCGTGGCCTGAAGCTGCTTGATCGCGTCGGCCTGATCGCGCAGAAGGACAAGTTCCCTGGCCAGCTGTCGGGCGGGCAACAGCAGCGGGTAGCGATCGCGCGGGCCTTGTCCATGGACCCGATTGCCATGTTGTTCGACGAGCCTACCTCGGCGCTTGATCCCGAAATGATCAACGAAGTGCTCGACGTGATGGTGCAGCTGGCACTGGAGGGCATGACCATGATGGTGGTCACCCATGAAATGGGATTTGCCCGGAAGGTGGCCAACCGGGTGATCTTCATGGACCAGGGTGAGATCGTCGAAGACGCCACCAAAGAAGAATTCTTTGGCGCGCCACGCAGCGAGCGTGCGCAATCGTTTCTGTCCAAGATCTTGCAGCACTGATCGTGCTCACCGCGGCATCAAAAGGCCAGCGATCAGCCTTCAACGCGGAGGACCCGAGGCTATTTTTGGGCTGTGATCCGGTGTTGCGCACCGTGTGCACCACTTCGCGGTGCACGCAGAAAGTGGCCCGCCTGGGCCACGTGAGGAGACGCCTCATCTTGGGGCGGAGCTCGCACGGACGCGGTGCGATTCATGGAGTTATTGCAGGCACGAATTCTGCATATTCATTGGCTTGCACTTTGGATCAGTATGCAAAAAACGAATAATAGAGTTCGATAAATCGATTAGACACGAATACCGCACAGGAACATGATCTTTCCAAAGTAACGAATATTGAAAGTCTTTCATGGATCTGTCTCTCTTTCCCCGAATTCAGCTGGGGCACTTTCCGACGCCGCTGGAGCCCATGGCGAACCTCACGGCTGTGCTGGGCGGGCCTCGGCTGTGGGTCAAGCGCGATGACTGCACGGGGTTGTCCAGCGGGGGCAACAAGACACGCAAGCTGGAGTACCTGATGGCCGAGGCCATCGCGGCGCGCGCCGACGTGGTGATCACGCAAGGGGCGACCCAGTCCAATCACGCGCGCCAGACGGCAGCGGCGGCGGCCAAGCTGGGCATGAAGTGCCACATCCTGCTGGAAGACCGCACCGGCAGCACCGACCCGGACTACACGGACAACGGCAACGTATTGCTCAACCGCCTGCACGGCGCCACGGTGGAGCGGCGAGCGGGCGGCACCAACATGCAGCAGGAAATGGAGCAGCTGGCCGAGCGCCTGAAGGCCGACGGTGCGCGTCCTTACGTGATTCCTGGTGGTGGCTCCAACCCGGTGG
>JAABRN010000118.1 GCA_011390855.1 Hydrogenophaga sp.
CTATCTGCCGGACGTTCCGGCAGTTGCCAAAGGAAACACCATGACACACAGCAAACGTTACACCGCCCTCATCGCAGCAGCCGCTGCCACCGCACTGATGGCCGCATGCGGCCAGTCAGACAACGAGACCACCGGCCAGCAGATCGACCGTTCGACCGAGTCCGTGCAATCGGCGACCAACGAAGCCAGCACCAACGTGCAGGAGGCAGCACGTGACCTGCAGGCAGAAGCCTCGCAAGCCGGCGCCACGATCGGCGAAGGCGCGAACGACATGGCCATCACCGCCAAGGTTCAAGCTGCCCTGGCCGCAGATGGTGCACTCAGTGCGATGGACATCGAGGTGGACACCGAAGCCGGACGCGTTGAGCTGATTGGCTCCGCCCCTGATGAAGGCGCTCGTGATCGCGCGACCAGCCTGGTCACCGCCATCGAAGGTGTTGTGAGTGTCGAAAACCGCCTGACCGTGGAAAAGAGCAGCTAAGGCAACGCTGAACAAGTCCCTCGCGGCGAGCGCATCCCAGCTGCGGGCGGTCTGCGGCGTTGCAAATCCTCGTGATACCGCCCGGTATCACTGCGGTTTGCGCCTTGCATTCCATCCCGCAGCGAGGCGCGCGCATCCACGGGAACTTGCTCAGCGTCGCCCTAGCGCTTGACTGCTTGATGTTCCACATGGGGGATGACCGCCAGCGCGGCTGTCATCCGCCCCCTTTCTTTTGGAGAAGACCATGAAAATCGCATACGCCGCATTGGCCGTTGCTACCGCTTTTTCAGTTGTCCAGCTCACGGGTTGTGCAGTCGCTCGTGACCAGCAAACCGTGGGTTCGTTCATTGACGACGCCACCATCACCACCCGCGTCAAGGCGCGCTTTGCCGACGATCCTTCTGTCAGCGCCCTGTCGATCAATGTCGAAACCCTCAACGGCACGGTGCAGTTGTCAGGCTTTGCCAAAACAGGCATTGAACGTTCACACGCCGAGACCCTGGCCAGGGCCACACCAGGCGTGCGATCGGTCCGCAACGACATCATCATCCAGTGAAGCTCTGCAGGCCGCCCTGGCGGCCAGGGACGCTGTTTTCTGTAGGCGCCGTCCTACAGACTTTTTGTCTCCACTGAAACAAAATCTTGCCTGCGCCGGGTGACTGACCTGCACCTTGGCGGCTGGCAATCCCCCCAGGTCGAAGAAGACCACCACCGCTGACCGAAGCACGGCTGCACCCATCGACCATGTCCACACTGAAAACCTTCATCGTTGAGGACAACCCGCTCATTTATGAGAACCTCGTGTCCACCCTGGAAGAGCTGACAAGCGTGGAGGTGGTGGGCAGTGCCGGCGATGAGGCGAGTGCGGTGAAGTGGCTTCTTGATGAGGGCAACCAGGTGGACCTGCTCATCATCGACATCTTCTTGCTCAACGGCTCCGGGCTGGGGGTGCTGCAGGCGGCCAAAGATGCCGACCTGCCGGTGCGCCGGGTGGTGCTCACCAACTACGCCTCTGCCGACATCCGCCGCCGTTGTGCGGCGCTGGGCGCCGACCGGGTGTTCGACAAATCGTGCGAGCTGGAAGAGTTGATCACCTACTGCGCCCGTGTGGCCGATGGCACGGCCACCGCTCCGGGTACATTGAGCTGAAGCGTGAGATGCCACCAGCCTGCCCCCTCTGAGCCACTGTCCCTGCTTCAACGAGGCGGGCGGCCCGGGGCTGCCGCTCATTTCTGTCACCCATGATCAAGTCGTCGATCGAACGCGTGGCACGCACTCGCTACGTGATGCCTGTGGTGGTGGCGCTGGCCGTGATCACCGTCGCGGTGAACGAAAGCACCTACCAACACTCGCACGCCACGCTGGAACGCGGCATTTCCCTGACCGATGCCCATCTCAAGGCGGCCAACACCTTGCAGGCCCTGACCGATGCCGAGACCGCGGCGCGGGCCTACCTGCTCAATGGCAACGCCACCGATCTGGATGCCTACCGCAGCTCGCTGGCCGAGCTTGACGAGGTGCAGCGCGGTGCCTTCCAGCTGATCGCCAGCGTGGACCCGCAGCGCATCGTGTCGGTTGAAGCGGTGCGTACCCGCATCGCTGATCGGGTGGCTGAAATGGACGAATGGGTGGCGGCCGTGGGACAGGGCCAACGCGTGAGGGCACGTACGCTGGCCAGCAGCGACCGCGGGCGCGCCGACCACGCTGAACTGCGACAGGATTTCGAAGCGGTGCTCGAACGTGCGGAGGCCGTACAGAACACGGCCCGCACCTCGCTCTTTGACGCCATCATGCTCAACCGGCTGGCCCTGCATCTGGCGGTGGTGGTGTCGCTGGTGGCGCTGGGCCTGTTCCTGAGGCAGCTTCGGGAAATCGATGTCCAGAAAGCCCGCGAAAGCGAATATCTGTCTCGGCAGATCGAACTGCGCACCGCCGAACTGCGCGAACTTGCGGGCTACCTTGTCAACACCCGAGAAGACGAGCGGGGCCGTCTGGCGCGTGAACTTCACGACGAAATGGGCGGCCTGCTGACCGCCATGAAGCTTGAGCTTGCGCGTCTGCGGCGAGTACCCGAAGTGCCCGCCGTGGCTCTGCAGCGGGCCAGCGGCATCGAGCAACGGCTGAACGAGAGCATTGCGGTGAAGCGCCGCATCGTCGAGAACCTGCGACCGTCATCGCTGGATCAACTGGGGTTGGTGGCAGCGCTGGAGGTGCTGTGCGAGGACGCATCGGCCACGCTGAACATTCCCGTGAGCCACACCCTGTCGGCCGTTTCGCTGGACAAGGAATCCGAGCTCACCGTGTACCGCCTGGTGCAGGAGTCGCTGACCAACATCAGCAAATACGCCCGTGCCAGCAACGTGTGGGTGACGCTGGAAGAGCGCGACAAAAGCGCGGTGGTGACGGTGCGCGACAACGGAATGGGCTTCAAGGTGGACGACGTGGGCGCCGGCCACCACGGGCTGCGCGGCATGCGCGTGCGGGTGGAGGCTCACGCGGGGCGACTCACCATCGCCAGCGGCCCGGCGCAAGGCACCCGAATCCGTGCTGAACTGCCCTTTCGCAAAAACCCCGCAACGCCTCAGCAACAGCACGCGGCCACCATCTGACCCGGGCCAGGACCAGCGGCCACACCGAACCGGAGCATCAACCGGCGTTGGTGTGACCGATCGCTTTGGAGAGTGCTTGATCGATGTCCCAGAGGATGTCGTCGATGTGCTCCAGCCCCACCGAGATGCGAACCATGTCGGGCAACACACCGGCCGCGATCTGCTGGTCTGCATCGAGCTGGCGATGGGTGGTGCTGGCCGGGTGGCTGATGAGGGTGCGGGTGTCGCCGATGTTGACCAGATGGCTCATGAACTGTGCGCTTTCGATGAAACGCACACCGGCTTCCATGCCACCCTGCCCACTCGCCTTCACACCAAAAGCCAGCAGCCCGGATGCGCCGCGCATCTGCCGCTTCATCAGTGTGTGCTGTGGGTGGTCGGGCAGGCCGGGGTAGTTGACCCAGCTCACGCGCGAATCATCCTGCAGGTAGCGGGCCACAGCCAGCGCATTGCTGCAGTGGCGCTCCATGCGCAGCGGCAAGGTTTCCACTCCCTGCAGGATCTGCCAGGCACTGGTGGGCGCCAGCGCCGCGCCGAACACGCGCAAGCCCTCCATGCGGCAGCGCATGGTGAAGCCGAAGTCGCCGAAGGTCTCGTAGAACTTCACACCGTGGTAACCAGGCGAAGGCTCTGTCATGCCTGGAAACTTGCCGTTACCCCAAGGGAAATGGCCACCTTCCACCACCACGCCACCCAGCGTGGTGCCGTGACCCGCCAGGTATTTGGTGGCGCTGTGGATGACGATGTCGGCACCCAGCGCCACCGGGTTGCAAAGGAAGGGGCTGGGCACCGTGTTGTCCACGATCAATGGCAGGCCATGGGCGTGCGCCACGTCGGCGATGGCGGCGATGTCGAGCACCACCATGCTGGGGTTGCCCAGGGTCTCGGCGTAGATGGCGCGTGTGTTCGGCTCGATGGCAGCGGCGAAGGCGTCAGGGCTGGTGGCGTCCACGAAAGTGGTGGTGATGCCGAACTTGCGCAGGTTCACCGCCAGCATGGTCACGCTGCCACCGTAAAGGGCACCGGCCGCCACCACATGGTCGCCCGCCTGCAACAAGGTGGTGAGGGCCAGTGTTTCGGCCGCCATGCCGCTGGCACAGGCCACGGCAGCGCGCGCCCCCTCCAGCGCCGCCACGCGCTCTTCCAATGCCGCCACGGTGGGGTTGGAGAGGCGCGAGTACACGTTGCCAAAAGTCTGCAGGTTGAAAAGGCTGGCGGCGTGGTCGGCGCTGTCGAAGACAAAGCTGGTCGTCTGGTAGATCGGCAGCGCACGGGAGCCGGTGGTGGCGTCGGGAATCTGGCCGGCGTGGATGGCCAGGGTTTCGGGCTGGAAGCTGCGGTCTGCCACGGCGCTCACCCCTGCTTCGGCCGCTGGGCCGAGATCA
>JAABRN010000119.1 GCA_011390855.1 Hydrogenophaga sp.
CTGACTTCTGCAAAGTTCTCCACCACTCGAAAGCTCGCCTGCACCACGGGCACGATCACCATCTGGGCAATGCGTTCCGTGGGTTCGATCGTGAAGGGCACATCGCTGCGGTTCCAGGCGCTGACCATGAGTTGCCCCTGGTAATCGCTGTCGATCAGGCCCACCAGGTTGCCGAGCACGATGCCATGCTTGTGACCCAATCCCGATCGCGGCAGGATCATGGCCGCGAAACCCGGATCAGCCAGGTGAATGGCCAATCCGGTGGGGATCAGTTGCCAGGCGTTGGGGGCCAGTGTCAGAGGCGCATCCAGGCAAGCCCTGAGATCAAGCCCCGCGCTACCCGGCGTGGCGTAGCTGGGCAGCTGAGTCGCCATGCGCGGATCCATCACTTTCACATCGACTTGCATGCTTGTAATGACCAGGCCAATTACTGGAGAGGGTGCCTTCATTCGGGCTGCTTGAGGGCATCTTCCAGCGCCTTGGCTGGGTCGACCTCCTCTGCACCCCCGGGTGGGGCAAACCCATCCATGCTCGGGGGTGCGTCTTGCTCGTCATCGAAGGGGTCGTCCAGCCCTGGCATGTTGCGCAACATGTCACCGATGGCCGACTCGTCGACCACAACAGGCTTGCTGAGTTTGCCCGTCACCAGTGTTGGGTTGAACAGAATGACCGCCACCATGATGATCTGCAGTGCAATGAATGCGATGGAGCCCTGGTAAATCTGGCCCGTGGTCACGGCCTTGATGCGTCTTCCGGTCACCACATCGTCGTAATCGTTGCGGGCTGCGACGCTGCGCAAATAAAACAGTGCAAAGCCAAAGGGTGGCGTCAGGAACGAGGTCTGCAGGTTCATGGCGATCAACACCCCGAACCAGATCAGGTTGACGTCCAGCTTCTCAGCCACCGGCACCAGCAGCGGAATCACGATGAAGGCGATCTCGAAGAAGTCGATGAAGAAGCCCAGCACGAACACCAGCAGGTTCACGAACAGCAAGAAGCCCAACTGCCCGCCTGGAAGTTTGTCAAAGAGATGCTCGACCCAGATGTGGCCATCGGCTGCGTTGAAGGTAAAGCTGAAAACCGTGGAGCCGATCAGGATGAACATCACGAAGATGGCCAGCTTGGTCGAGTTTTCCAGGGCCTGCTGCAGCAGCTTGAAGCTCAGCGTGCCGCGCGCGGCTGCCATCACGATGGCGCCGATGGCCCCCATGGCACCACCCTCGGTGGGCGTGGCAATACCCAAAAAGATGGTGCCGAGCACCAGAAAAATCAGCACCAGGGGCGGAATCAGCACGAAGGTGACGCGCTCGGTCAGGCGTGAAAGCAGTCCGATCCTGAACACCTTGTTCACCACAGCCAGCCCGAACGCCACAAACGTTCCGATGGTGAACGAGAGAATGAACGTCTCGTCGCCAGGCGCCGGGCTTGAACGCCCCATCCACGAGTTCACGACGGATTCATGGATCTGAGCCCAGAACAAGGCCGCGCCTACCGAAACCGCCATCAGAATCAACAAGGACTTGTGGCCACTGCTTCCGTTGGGCTGGTTGTAAATGCGCGCCTCGGGCGGAAGGGCCGGCACCCACTTGGGCCGCACAATCGCAACTGCAACGATGAACAGAAGGTACAGGCCCACCAGCATCAGGCCAGGGATCAGGGCACCGGAATACATATCGCCAACCGAGCGACCGAGCTGGTCTGCGAGCACAATCAGGACCAGCGAAGGCGGCAGGGCTTGTGCCAAGGTGCCTGAAGCTGTGATCGTGCCCGTGGCAATGGCACGGTGGTAGCCATAGCGCAGCATGATGGGCATGGCGATCAGACCCATCGAGATCACCGAGGCAGCCACCACACCAGTGGTCGCGGCCAGCAGGGCACCCACGAGCACCACGGCAATGCCCACGCCGCCGCGCAGCGGGCCAAACACCTGACCCACCGTCTCCAGCAGGTCTTCAGCCATTCGGCTGCGCTCCAGGATGATGCCCATCAAAGTGAAGAAGGGAATGGCGAGCAGGGTGTCGTTCTGCATGATGCCGAACACGCGCAGCGGCAACGCCTGGAACAGGTTGGCAGGAAACAGGCCAATCTCCATCCCGATAAGGCCGAAGAACAGCCCCGTGGCAGCCAGCGAGAACGCCACCGGAAAGCCGGCCAGCAAGAAGATGATCAGGCCCCCAAACATGAGGGGCACAAAGTTGTTCGACAGTATTTCGCTCATGACTGGGCTCCGGCCTTCCGGGCCTTTTCCTGGGCTTCAATTTCCTTGGCCAGCAACTCGGTCTCACTCGGGCCGGTGTGATCGAGGGCGTCTGGACCATGCCCCGTGAGAAAGGCAATACGCTTGATGAGTTCGGATATGCCCTGAACAAACAAAAGCGCGAAGCCCAGCGGGATCATCCCGTACACGGGCCACCGGATGAGCCCGCCCGAGTTGGACGACATTTCTCCAGATACCCAGGCACGCTCGAAAAGCGGCCAGCCCAGGGTGACCATGAAATAGCACAAGGGCAAAAGAAACACGATGATGCCGGCCACGTCAATCCAGTTACGGGCCCGAGGACTGAGCCGGCTGGAAATGAAATCGATGCGCACATGGGCATTGCGAAGAAAGGCGTAGCCACCGCCCAGCATGAACACAGCAGCAAACAGGTACCACTGGATTTCCAGCCAAGCGTTCGAGCTGATGCTGAACGCCTTTCTGATGACCGCGTTGCTGGCACTGATGAGGGTCGCGGCAAGGATGAGCCACATGACCGTTTTGCCGATCAGGCTGCTTAGGCCGTCGATGAGGCGAGAGAGTTTGAGCAGGAGCGACATGGGATGTACCCGCAACAGGGAGCTGGACAGAAACCGGGCTCAGTCTAGCGCGAGACTGACCCAACACCTGATGTCCAGCTGACTGCGAAAGCAGCTGGACACCGAGTGGAGATGCATGGGGAAGTTAGCGAAAAACCCCGCCAAGGCGGGGTTTTTCTCCGCAGACCCAGCGCCTTACAGCGTGGCCGCCTGCATGTAGCGGTCGAACTGCGCTTCCGTGAAGCGGAACCAGAGGTTCTGGTCTTTACGGAAACTGGAGTAGTCCGCGTAGATCTTCTTCCATGCAGGGTTTGTGTCGCTGAGCTCGGTATAAAGCGACATGGACTGCTTGAACGCCTCATCCATCACAGGGCGAGGGAACGGAAGCACCTTGACACCACCAGCCACCAGTCGCTTCAAAGCGGCCGGGTTGCGGTTGTCGTACATGGCTTGCATGGTGGTGTGCGCGTGCGACGCAGCGCATTCCACAATGGCCTTGTTTTCCGCCGACAACCCGTTGAAGGCCGCCTTGTTGATGTAGAAGTCGAGCTGCGCGCCGCCTTCCCACCAGCCTGGGTAGTAATAGTTCTTGGCGACCTTCTGGAAGCCGAGCTTTTCGTCATCGTACGGGCCGACCCACTCGACCGCGTCGATGGTGCCGCGCTCCAGTGCCTGGTAGATCTCGCCACCGGGAATGTTCTGTGGCACGCCGCCCATGCGGGTGACGACCTTGCCGGCAAAGCCCCCGACGCGGAACTTCAGGCCCTTCATGTCGTCGAGGCTCTTGATCTCGTTGCGGTACCAGCCACCCATCTGGGCACCGGTGTTGCCGCCGGGGAAGTTCACGATGTTGTACTTGTCGTAAAACTCGCGGAAAAGCTTCAGACCATTGCCGTCGTAGTACCACGCGGTGAGCTGGCGGCTGTTCAGGCCGAATGGAATGGCCGTTCCCATGGCAAAGGTATCGTCCTTGCCGAAGAAGTAGTAAGGAGCGGTGTGCGCCATCTGCACGGTGCCTTCCTGGACACCATCGACCACGCCAAAGGCGGGCATCAGTTCGCCGCCGGCGTGCACAGAGATTTCGAACTTGCCACCCGACATTTCGCCGACCTTCTTGGCAAAAACCTCTGCTGCACCATAAATGGTGTCAAGCGCCTTGGGAAAGCTGGAAGCGAGACGCCAGCGGATGGCGGCTTGGGCGTGAACCGCAGGTGCGACTCCTGCCGTCAGCACACCGGCAATGCCCGCGTGCTTGATGAGTGAACGACGATCCATATCGATTGACTCCGTGGTTGGTATGGGAAAAACCCGGCCCGGTCGTCCGGTCGGATGACTCTGTAAGTCAAGCCGAATTGTAGGAACGGGGTCACTGGGCCCGCTGGGGGTTTTCCCTCGAAAACGGCCGCCTGGCAACGAGTATTCAGCCTCTTGCAAGGTTCAACGCGAATCCGGCCCTTGCTTCACGGCAGATACCTGGTGAGAGAACGGGTACAAGCACGCGCGGGGTAGAGGGACAGCCCTGGCATATCAACGCCAACGACAGGGTACGTCCACCCTTACTCTGGGCAAACGGGATTGCGATACGCGTCGCCTGGAGGCCTCAGGCCACCACCTTGAGACCCGGGGTGACATCAAGAAGGTCAGAGAACCGATTGCGCACCGAGCGTTCAATGCC
>JAABRN010000120.1 GCA_011390855.1 Hydrogenophaga sp.
TTCCGTGTCAGGCCGGGTGAACAAACCCGGCGTGCATCTGGCGCCGGCGGGCATCACCTTGCGCGAGCTGGTGGATGAACACGCGGAGGGCATGCTGGAAGGGCACGATCTGTACGCCTACCTGCCCGGCGGTGCCTCGGGCGGCATTCTGCCCGCCGCCTTGGCCGATGTCCCGCTGGACTTTGACACACTGGTCGAGCACGGCAGCTTCATCGGATCGATGGCCGTGGTGGTGATGAGCCAGCACGACAGCGCACGCGACGCCGCACTGAACCTGATGCAGTTTTTTGAACACGAGTCGTGCGGCCAGTGCACGCCTTGCCGCTCCGGTACCACCAAGTCGGTGCAGCTGATGCAGGCACCAGTTTGGGATGTCGAGCGCTTGGGCGAACTGTCGCAGGTCATGCGAGACGCTTCCATTTGCGGCCTGGGTCAGGCGGCGCCGAATCCGGTGGACTCGGTGCTGCGCTTCTTCTCGCACGAGGTCAATGGTTCATCGATGGGTGGGGTGAAAGCATGAATTCGCAGGATTTGCCAAAGGACATGGCGCCAGTTCCGTTCACCCTCAATGGCGTGGGGGTGGAGGCCGCACCGGGTGAGAGCTTGCTGAAGGTGGCGCAGCGCGTGGGCGTGGCGATTCCACACCTGTGCCACCAGGAAGGCCTGCGAAGCCCCGGCAACTGCCGTGCTTGCGTGGTCGAGATCGAAGGCGAGCGCGTGCTGGCGCCCTCTTGCTGTCGGGCACCTGCGCCCGGCATGGTGGTGAACACCGACAGTCCGCGCGCTGCCTCGGCGCAGAAAACGGTGTTGGAGCTGCTGCTGGCGGATGCGCCCGATACCGCCGCGCTCAAACACAACAGCGAACTTGTGCATTGGGCAGACGTGGTTGGCGCACAGCTGAACCGTTTCCCCGTGCGCGTCGGGTACACCGCTGGCCCAGACCTTGTGGAAGGGCTTGCCAGCACCGCGACTGGGCTTCCGCACACACAAGCTGAACAGAAAGACGCGCAACCCGAGCACTGGGGCATCGACATCTCGCACCCCGCCATGACCGTGAACCTGTCTGCCTGCATCCAGTGCACACGGTGCATCCGCGCCTGCCGCGAAACGCAGGGCAATGATGTATTGGGTCTGGCGTTTCGGGGCGGGCACGCGCAGATCGTGTTCGACCAGAACGACCCCATGGGTCAGAGCACCTGCGTGGCGTGCGGGGAATGTGTGCAGGCCTGTCCAACGGGTGCCATTGCGCCCGCCAACGGCGCTTTTGCAAATGCCTCGGAGCAGCGGGTCGATTCGGTCTGCCCCTTCTGCGGTGTGGGATGCCAGATGACCTACAACGTATCGGACGACCAGATCACGCATGTGGAAGGGAAAGCCGGGCCGGCCAACGACGGACGCCTGTGCGTCAAGGGCCGCTTTGGATTCGACTACGCCCACAGCCCTGAGCGGCTCACCCGCCCACTGATCCGGCGTGCCGGCGTGCCCAAGATCGCGGCCGACGTGCAGCAGCGGCTCACACCAGAGCAAATTCGCGAGCAGTTCCGTGAAGCCAGCTGGGACGAAGCGCTGGGCGCTGCCGCCGCCGGGTTCCTTCAAGCCATGGCCAGCACGCCAGCACGCGGGCGTCAGGGACCTGTGGCCGGCTTCGGTTCGGCCAAGGGAACAAACGAAGAGGCCTACCTGTTCCAGAAGCTGATCCGCAGCGCCTTTGGCACACACAACGTGGACCACTGCACCCGGCTGTGCCATGCCTCCAGCGTGGCTGCGCTGATGGAAGGGCTGGGCTCCGCCGTCGTCACCAACCCGCTGCGCGACGTGCAGCACGCCGACTTTGTACTGATCATCGGCGCCAACCCGGCGCAGAACCATCCGGTGGGCGCCACCTGGATCAAGAACGCAGTGAAGCGCGGCACCCGCCTGGTCATGGCCGATCCGCGTCGCACCGAACTGGCGCGTCACGCCTGGAGGCATCTGGGCTTCAAGTCGGGCACCGACGTGGCCCTGCTCAATGCCTTGCTGCACACCATCGTATTTGAAGGGCTGGCCAATACAGGCTATATCGAAAAGCACACGCTGGACTACGCCCAGCTCAAGGCACACGTGGCCGACTTCAGCCCCGAAGCCATGGCACCGGTGTGCGGCATCGATGCGACCACCCTGCGCGAAGTGGCCCGCGCCTACGCCACAGCCGGTAACAGCATGATCCTCTGGGGCATGGGTATCAGCCAGCACACCCACGGGACCGACAACGCACGTTGTCTGATAGCCCTCTCGCTCATCACCGGCCAGATCGGCAGGCCCGGCACCGGGCTGCATCCCTTGCGGGGCCAGAACAACGTGCAGGGTGCCAGTGACGCCGGACTCATTCCCATGGTGTTGCCCGACTACCAGCGTGTGTCAGATTCCGCTGTGCGCGAGAAGGCTGAGCAACTCTGGGGCGTGCCGCCGGGTACGCTGGGCAGTGAGCCGGGTTTGACGGTGGTGGAGATCATCGACGCGGCTTTTGATGGCCAGATCCGTGCCATGCTGATCCAGGGCGAAAACCCTGCCATGAGCGACCCAGACGCCAACCACGCCCGTGAAGCCTTGGCCCGGTTGGACCACCTCGTGGTGCAGGACATCTTCCTCACCGAGACCGCCAGCCTGGCCGATGTGATCCTGCCCGCCACCGCCTGGCCTGAGAAAACCGGCAGTGTCACCAACACCGACCGCTGCGTGCAACTCGGCCGCAAGGCGGTGCCGGCGCCGGGCGATGCCCGTGCCGACGCCTGGATCACCGAGCAATTGGCGCGCTGCCTTGGCCTTGGCTGGTCGTACGGCATCGCTGCCGACGGCACGGCGTTGGCGGATGCAGACACTGGCATTGGCGCCGTGTTCGAGGAAATGCGCAGCCTCATGCCGAGCATCGCCGGCCTGTCGTGGTCACGCCTGCAGCGCGAAGCCGCGGTGACCTACCCGGTGGTCGACGAAGCCGACCCGGGACACCCTGTGGTGTTCACCGATGGCTTTCCAACCGCCTCAGGACGTGGCCGGCTGGTGGCGGCCGCTCTCACGCCGCCGAACGAAGTGCCAGACAGCGATTTCCCGCTGGTGCTGATCACCGGCCGCCAGCTGGAGCACTGGCACACCGGTAGCATGACGCGACGCAGCGCTGTGCTGGATGCAGTGGAGCCCGGTCCGGTGGTCAGCTTGCACCCCGAAACCGCTGAGCGCCTGGGTCTGGTCGCAGGCGAACTGGCCAGGGTGGCGTCGCGCAGGGGCGAAGTGAGCCTGGCGGTGCGGATCGACGGCGGCATGCCCCTTGATACCGCTTTCATTCCCTTCGCCTACGCAGAGGCGGCGGCCAACTTGCTGACGAACCCAGCGCTGGATCCCGTTGGGAAAATTGCTGAGCTCAAATACTGCGCCGTTCAGGTGAACCCAGTGTCCATGCTGGTGAGCGGCTGAACCGGTCGTGGTGCTTGACGTTGCGCAAGCTTTTTTTGGGGTATCTGCGCTAGGATGGGCTTCGCTTCATCCGGTACCTGTGCCAACGGCGCCCGGGCTCCGGTTCCATCACCGATCTGAGGAGACCAGCCATGTTCAAGAAAATTCTCGTTCCCACCGACGGATCCAAACTGGCGGCCATTGCGGCCCAGACCGCCGTTCAGCTGGCCAAGAGCCAGTCATCCAAAGTGGTGGGCGTGTATGTGATCGATCCATTTCCCTATATTGGTATCGGCGACGCCTCCGCCATTGGCCTGCAGGCTTACCTGACGGAGGCCAAGTCCGCCGCCGGGCAGGCACTGGATGCGTTGAAGGCAGTGTGTGACGCCGCAGGCGTGGAATTCGCGGGAGACACCATCGAGCGCAACGTGGTGTACGAGGGCATCCTGGAGACGGCCGAGGCCGAAAGCTGCGACCTGATCGTCATGGGCTCCCACGGGCGCCAAGGCGTCAAAGCCCTGATTCTGGGCAGCGTGGCCCAGAAGGTGCTGACCCACGCAAAAGTTCCCGTGTTGGTGGTCAAAGAGTAATGAGCTTGTGAAATAGGACCGCCTTTGAGTATTGAAAAGGCGCCTTTAATCCCCGCAATGTGGGGTTAGGTAACAGATGTCCGGATTTATAACACTTGCTTACATTCGGAGGAGGGCTCGGGGCTAAATTGCCCGTCCATGAGCCCCTCACCCACACCTCACCCCCCCGGCTCCCTGAGGGCCATGCTTCGCAAAATCCTGTTTTCCTTGTGGATAGGCGGCATGTTGTCGCTGGCCGCATGCGGCGGGAACGATGGCGCTGACGCTGAACCCAGCGCTTTGGCTGAAGCCACGGAAAGCTCGGGAAGCGCCGTGGCGCTTGTGGCCGATGTGGCGTCGGAAGACATCCCGGACATCGAAGATGTAGACGGTGATCTGATCGACTTTGAATTGTCAGGCGACGAGGAGATGACGGAGAAGAGCGCGGAAGAAAGTACTTCCCGCGTGAG
>JAABRN010000121.1 GCA_011390855.1 Hydrogenophaga sp.
CATGAAAAGCAAGTTGTGGTTTTTAAAGTTCGTTTCGTGCCGCAGACAAGTCAGAGCGGCACCCAAAGCAAACCACTCAACCATTCAGGAATCATCATGAAACTCTCTACCCGCATTCTCGTTCCCCTCGCATTCACGCTGGCCGCTGGTGCGTCGTTCGCGGAAGGTCCTCTGCAGGGTAACGAAGTCTTTTCTTCGTCTGCCCAGTCGTCGCTCAGCCGCGCAGAGGTGCGTGACCAGGCCGTGGCGGCTCGCGCTGCCGGCTTGATTGCAAGCGGTGAGATTCTGCCCGTGCAAGCCGATCGTGGCGTTGGCAAGAGTCGCGACCAGGTGCGCGCAGAACTCACGGAGGCGCGCCGCCTGGGCCTGCTGGCTTCAGGCGAAATGCTGCCAATCGCCACGCCTGAGCAGTCCGAGCAGATCCGCATGGCGGGTGTGCGTGCGACCCAGATCGTTCAGAAGTGAGGGAAACCGGCATGGCCGGATGGTGTTGTCCGCATCAAGGTGCACACATGATCTGGCCATCGCCGGGCGCATTTTTCTGAAGCGCTCAAATGGGCGCGCCCTGGCGCATAACAGGCAGGTGACTTTTGTGCTGAGCGCTCTTTGAAGGCAGCGGTTCGCACAGCGCATGGATTTTTGTGATTCCTTGGGGGGGGTGAATCCGCCTCCTGATGGAATGAAGGGGTGCAAACGCCCCGGTGCGTTCCTGGCTCTTGCAGTCATGCAGGCCTCCAATCTCCATAATGCAGAGGATTTCGTCTTCCGATCCTTCAGCATGGAGCCCTGTACAGATGCGCACTTCGCGATTTCTTGGAAGACCGATCGTCCTCGGCGCTTTTGTTGCGGCGTGGCCTCTTGCGGTCCTGGCAACGGAACAGCCGTCCGGTGATGGCGAGCAGAAATACAGTTGCGGCGGGGATCAGCCCTTGGTCGTGCGACTGGCTGCCGATAAGGCGCAGCTCATCCTGGTGCTGCCAAGCGGACAGGTGCTCGAACTGCCAGCGCAAAATACGGGGTCCGGCTTTGCCTACGGTGATGGAAAGCACTCATTCAGTGGACAAAAAGGCAATGCCACCCTGCTACTTCAGGGGCAAGCGCCGCTGACGTGTGCCGAGGTCAAACCGACCGACGTGGCCGCCTCCGTGCCCAAGGCGGACGCTGACGCGACTGAAATCTGCCTGCTGGAACGTCTGCGCAGCATGCCACCCACGGCCACCTTGGCCGAGGTGCGCCAGTCCTGTCAGCCATCCGATGTGGCGAAGGGCGAGTCTGCGCCCGCAGCGGAGACGGGACGCGACTCCAAGACGGACAGTGGTGTCCAGGCAGATGCCGCGCCGGCGGTGGCCAGCACCAGCACCCGACTCGCGGGCGAATGGGCCGCCTATGACAATCCGTACGCGCTCACGCTCAATCGTCCTTCCCACCTTCTGCTGGGGCGGCAATTTTCGACACCCAACTCGGCCCCGTTTCGTTCGGCTTTTCCAGAGGTCGCGCCAGCGTTGGACAGAGATGAAGTCAAATTCCAGATCAGTCTGAAGGTGCCGTTGGCACTCAACCTGTTCGACGGCAAGGCGGACCTGATCGCTGGTTACACGAATCGCTCTTTCTGGCAGGTGTTCAACAAGGAAATTTCCTCGCCGTTTCGCGAGACCAACCACGAACCTGAGGTGTGGATGCGCTGGCGCAGCGACCTCTCCCTGCTCGGTGGACGGTTCAGGGTGATCAGCCTGGGCTTGAACCACCAGTCCAATGGTCAGGCCGGACCGTTGTCGCGCAGCTGGAACCGTGTGTTTCTTGAGTCTCTTTATGAACGAGGTCCGTTCGCGCTGAATGCGCGGGTATGGCAGCGGCTCAGCGAAGACGCCGCCAAGGACGACAACCCTGACATCGTCGATTTCATGGGTCGATTCGAGCTCACCGGTATCTATCGCTTGGGCGAGAGCGAGTTCAGTGCGATGCTGCGGCGCAATCCGAGCACCCGCAAAGGTGCCTACCAACTCGACTGGAGCTATCCGCTGTACAAAAACCTGCGCGGCTACGTGCAGTGGTTTGATGGCTATGGTGAGAGCCTGATCGACTACAACCACCGCACGCGTTCGCTCGGCATTGGTGTGCAGCTGGGTGGGTGGTTGCTGTAACTGAAACACCCCCGCAGCGGTGCGCACTTCCCGCTCCAGGGAGGCGACACCAGAGGCCCGGCAAAGCCGGTTCCCCGGTATCTCTGGATGGGGCACTTCGCTCCGGAAAGCCTCGTGAACACCCACCGCAACGCTGTGCTGCGCCGTCCGTCGCTCCCAACGGTTTGGGGATGTGGCTGCGGAGTCGTTGCGCTTAAATTGACATTTCTTTTCAGGAGGTGTCCATGTTTCCCTGGTTTTTTGTTTTCGCACCCCAGTGGCAGCTCCCATTCAGCGGCAGCGTGGCACAGCGCATCGACCCCCAGACCCATTGGTTTTTTGATGGGATTGATGCCTCTGCCGGCGATGGCAGGATCGAGCGCCAGGCGTTTGAAGTGGCCACCTATGGTCGCCAGCTGGGTCTGCTGACCGAGGTGCTGGTGGATCTCGCCAATCAGTCGGCGCCCCGATCCAAGTCGGCACGCGAATCTTTGGAACGCCTCAAGGCCATCCAGACCGAGATAGAGAAAATCAAGACCAGGGATGCCGCGACACTGGTTCGCGACGTGGAGCTGGCGCTGGACCGCCTGCAGAAGCACCACCCGGCCGAGTACGAACGACTTGGCGGCCGAGTGCAGCAACGGTTGGCGCGGCCTGGCTGAAGCAGCTGTCGGGTGTCAGCCGGTCAGGGTCGCACCCAGCCAATGAACCAGGGTCGAGATCACCAGCAGCGACAGCAGGTTCAAGGCAAGACCCGCCTTCATCATGTCGGATATGGACACCTGCCCTGACCCATAAATGATGGCGTTGGGCGGTGTGGCCACGGGGAGCATGAAGGCGCAGCTGGCGGCCAGTGCCACTGCCATGAGCAGGGGCAGCGGCTCGACCCCCAGGCCCAGTGCGGCGGCCGCCATCACGGGCATGAGCGTATTGGCCACCGCCGTGTTGCTGGTGAGCTCGGTCAGAAATATGACCAGTGTGGTCACGGCCAGCAGGACCCAGAACTCGGGTGCACCAGCGAGCGCTGAAAAGCCCGAAGCCAGCCACGCGTCCACCCCATGGGTGCTGATGGCGCTGGCCAGGCTCAAGCCTCCGCCAAATAGCAAAAGAATGCCCCAAGGCAATTTGACTGCGGTGTCCCAGTTCATGGCGAAAGTGCGCTGCCGGATGTCGACGGGAATGACGAACAAGAGCAGGGCGCCTGTCATGGCGATGGCAGCGTCGCTCAACTGAGGCAAATTGAGCCACTGTGACAGCGGCAGGCGCAACATCCAGCCAGCGGCCGTGAGAGCGAAGACCACGAGCACAACGGCCTCTCCACGGCTCATGGGCTCCCTGCTGCTCAGATCGTTCCGAAGCGTCTCTCGCGTGCTGGCGTCGACTTGCAGGCGAATCGGAAAAGCCACCTTGACCAGCCAGAGCCAGGTCAGCGGCAGCAACACCGCCACCAGAGGAAGACCCAGGGCCATCCATCCCAGCATGGTGATTTCCATGCCGAGCCGCTCGCGCGCGAAGCTCGCCAGAATCAGGTTCGGTGGCGAACCGATGAGGGTGCCCAGTCCGCCAATGGAAGCACCGTAAGCAATGCCCAGCAGCAGACAGGTGCTGAAATGACGCAAGGCGGTTTGCGCTGCCAGGGAGTCTGCGGGGGTGCGGTCTTGCAGCAACTGGATCACGCTCAGGCCCACCGGCAACATCATCATGGCTGCTGCGGTGTTGGATATCCACATGCTCATGAGTGCCGTGGCCGCCATGAAGCCAGCCACCAGGCGTGCTGGAGAAGTGCCCACCAGCCGGACGATGGAAAGCCCAAGACGCGTGTGCAAACCCCATCGCTGCATGCCCAGGCCGATGATGAAACCGCCCATGAACAGAAAGATGATGTCTGAGGCGTAGGGCTGCAGGGTCTGGG
>JAABRN010000122.1 GCA_011390855.1 Hydrogenophaga sp.
GCGGTGCTTTGTATGCCGGTGAGCGGAAATGCCACCACCGGGAGCAGGGCGGTCGCTGGCAGCGGAATCGCTTCGGTCATCCACCAGACCGCCATCCAGACCCCCAGCCCTGTCGTGATGCGGCCCGCCTGGCTGAGCGCCTCGCCGTGGGGCAGCAGCCACAGGCAGATCAGGAACAGCACTGGCCCGGCAATGAGGCCTGTGACAGACACGTGGGCCTGCCACCGCTCTTTGGCTGGGTCAGGTGTGTTCAATCCGGATTCAGGCATCTGGACAGGATAAACGGCGCACCCAGGTGTTCGTTCTGACCTGTATCAATGGTTCAGACCCGTTGCGGGCGGACACTGTGGCCTGCCGATTCGCCATGTGTCTTGTTGGCTCAACAGATCCGACCCGCAGGGTCGTTCACTCTTTCGCATC
>JAABRN010000136.1 GCA_011390855.1 Hydrogenophaga sp.
TGATGGAAAAAATTGACGCGCACAGCCCGACGCTGGTGGTGCTCGCGGGCTTCATGCGCATTTTGACGCCTGGGTTTGTTCAACACTATGAAAACCGGTTGATCAACATCCACCCCAGCCTGCTGCCTGCGTTCACCGGGTTGAACTCCCACCAGCGCGCCATCGACATGGGCTGCCGTTTTGCCGGTGCCACCGTTCACCACGTCACCAGCGAACTCGATCATGGCGCGATTCTCGACCAGGCCGTGGTGCCCGTGCTGCCGGGCGATACGGCAGAAGCGCTGGCGGCGCGGGTGCTGACCCAGGAGCACATCATCTACCCGCGAGCGGTGGAGCGCTTGTTGGCAAAGCTGGCTTGACTCGAGGCACACGCTGAACAAGGAGGGGAAGCCAGGCCAGAACGTGGGGGAACCGGCTATACCGGGCCGCTCGCGTTGCCTCTGGAGGGAGTCACGGGCGAAACCCGCCGCGCGGCGTCACATGGACTTGTGGAACACCAGACCCGCGTGTTCCCGCATGGCGTGGAACCTGATCTTGGGCCAGTTCGCCTCCACCGCGCGCAGCGTGGCGGCATGGTCCACCAGCAGGGTCGGGGCATTGACTGCATCCAGAGCCACGCGGTGGCTGTTGGCATCGATGAACTTCTTCAGCTCGATCTCACCGCCGTCTTCCGGTGCACAGGTCACCCAGCGGGCCACCTGGTAAGGACTGCCCATGATGCGGGCTTTCACGCCGTATTCGTGCTCCAGCCGGTGCGCCACCACCTCGAATTGCAGTTGACCCACGGCACCCAGCAACAGCACCGAACCCGCAACCGGTCGGAACACCTGAATGGCGCCTTCTTCCCCCAGTTGGGTCAGCCCTGCACGAAGCTGCTTGGTGCGCAACGGGTCTGCTACTTCCACACTGCGGATGATTTCCGGGGCGAAGAAGGGCAGGCCGGTGAATTGCAGGTTCTCACCTTCGGTGAGCGTGTCACCGAGCTGCAGCACGCCATGGTTGGGAATGCCGATGATGTCACCGGCAAAGGCCTCGTCCAGCAGCTCGCGCCGCTGCGACAGGAAGCTCACCACGGTGTTGGGTCGCAGGTCCTTGCCGCTGCGCACCACCTTGAGCTTCATGCCGCGTTCAAAGTGACCGCTGGCCAGCCGCACGAAGGCGATGCGGTCGCGGTGCGCCGGATCCATGTTGGCCTGGATCTTGAACACCACGCCCGTGAATTTCGGCTCTTCCGGCTTGACCACGCGCTGAAGCGCAGGGCGCTCGCCAGGCGGTGGCGCCAGGTCCACCAGTGCGTCGAGCACTTCGCGAACGCCAAAATTGTTCACTGCCGAACCAAACAGCATGGGCGTCTGCTTTCCAGCCAGAAACTCGGCCTCGTCGAACGCAGGCGACGCACCCGCCACCAGTTCCAGTTCCTCGCGTGCCTGTTCAAACTCGGAGCCAAACCGCTCGCGGCTCTGGGGGTTGTCCAGTCCTGGCATCACTTCTTCGTCGCCACCCCGACGGTCTTCGCCAGCGGCAAACACACGCATCTGGTCGGCCCGGCGGTCGTAGACGCCGCGAAAGGTCTTGCCCATGCCCACCGGCCAGGTGAAAGGCACCACCGTCATGCCCAGCTCGCGCTCGATTTCGTCCATCAGGTCCAGCGGCGCCTGCACCTCGCGGTCCATCTTGTTCACGAAAGTGAGAATCGGTGTGTTGCGCGCCCGGCAAACCTGCAGCAGGCGCCGCGTCTGCGGTTCCACGCCATTGCCGGCGTCGATCACCATCAGTGCAGCGTCCACCGCGGTGAGCACACGGTAGGTGTCTTCAGAGAAGTCCTGGTGGCCGGGCGTGTCGAGCAGGTTGATCACGCAGTCGCGGTATTCCATCTGCATCACAGATGAAGCCACCGAAATGCCACGCTGCTTTTCGATCTCCATCCAGTCAGATGTGGCGTGGCGTGCGGCCTTGCGTGCCTTGACCGAGCCGGCAATGTTGATGGCGCCCGAGAACAGCAGCAGTTTCTCGGTGAGTGTGGTCTTGCCCGCGTCGGGGTGGGAAATGATGGCGAACGTGCGGCGACGCTTCACCTGGGTGGAAATATCGGACATAGCCCTCTATTATCCCGCGCCATGCCAAATCCCAAATGCCAAGGCAGCCACCGGAGTGCGTGACTTGTCCAGCACACGCCGAAGCACGGCTTTGCGGGGCCAAGGGCGTGGTCCCCCTGGGGGGAAGACGCGAAGCGGCGCAGGGGGGCGGGCGACCACGGCGCAGGGGGGGCCCTTCCCTGACAATACGTCATGCACCCCAAAGCCCTGATAGACGAGTCCGCGAACCTGATTGAACAGGTCTTCAAGTTCGAACACCCCGCCGACGCGGTGGTTTCCCGCCACTTCCGCGAGCACCGCTCGTTGGGTCCGCGCGAGCGTGCCACGCTTTCCGATACGGTTTTTGCCATCCTGCGCGAACGCCTGAGGTTTGAATGGCTGGCGCGCTCAGGCAGCGGCTCCAAGTGGCGACGGCTGGCGATACTGGCTTTCCCCGGCGACCGGGATTTCCTCAAAAGCGCGCTCACCGACGCTGAAAAATCCTGGCTGGATGCCAGCCTCGCGGTGACCGATGCCGATCTGCTGGCACCCCATCGCCACAACCTGCCTGAATGGCTGGCGACGGCATTGCGCGCGCAGGTGGGGTCCGAGTTCGATGAGCTGGCTCTCAGCCTGAACCGGCCGGCACCCCTGGACTTGCGTGTCAACGTACTCAAGAAAAAGCGCGAGGTCGTGCTCGCAGAGCTCAAGCAGGGCGGTCTGGTGTGCGAGCCCACGCCGTATTCGCCGTTGGGTATTCGCGTTCAGGGAAAGCCTTCCCTCAGCAAGATCCCGGCGTTCGTACAGGGTGATGTGGAGGTTCAGGACGAAGGCTCGCAACTGCTGGCATTGTTGCTGGACGCCAAGCGCGGCGAAATGGTCGTCGATTTTTGCGCCGGCGCCGGTGGCAAAACGCTGGCGATTGGCGCCGCCATGCGCAACAGTGGTCGCCTGTATGCCATGGACACCTCTGGCCACCGGCTTGATGCCCTCAAACCCCGCCTGGCCCGCAGTGGACTGTCCAACGTTCACCCGCTCGCCATCGCTCACGAGCGGGACGACCGCATCAAGCGCCTGGCCGGCAAGATCGACCGCGTGCTGGTGGATGCGCCTTGCTCCGGCCTGGGTACTCTGCGGCGCAACCCTGACCTGAAATGGCGCCAGAACCCGGAAACTGTGGCTGCGCAAGCGCAGCTGCAGACGGCCATTTTGAAGAGCGCCGCCCGCCTGCTCAAGCCGGGTGGTCGCCTTGTGTACGCCACCTGCAGCCTGCTTCAGGCCGAAAACGAAGAAGTGTGCGAAGTGTTTGGCCAAACACACGCCGGGTTTGATCCTGTGCCCGTCGGCGGCCTGCTGGAGGCTTTGGGCGTGCCTGACGCCGATTCCCTCTGTGCAGGTGAGCAGCGCCAATGGTTGCGTTTGTGGCCGCACCGGCAGGGAACGGACGGTTTTTTCGCTGCCGTCTGGCAGAAAAAAGCTTGAAAAGCGGGTCAAACGCCTGATCTTGATCAGTAGTTCCCACATCTGGCCCTGTTTTCAGGCCTGTCTCCAGTTGGTGTTTTGAGGTAGCCCACGTAAAATGGGCGGTTAAGTAAAGCCCAGTCAGTCGGGCAGGTGAGCTGACGCCAATCGCCATCGTTGGGCGGATTTTGAGGATTTCAATGAATGCATTCGACACCGCGCTTCCCGCTTTGTGGGCCGGTTTGATCCAGTTCCTGGATCAGGGCCTGACCGGCGCAAGCTGGTGGCAGGCCATTCTCGTGGCGCTCCTTTTTGCGCACGTGACCATTGCCAGTGTCACGATCTACCTGCATCGCCATTCGGCCCATCGGTCGCTGGATCTGCACCCCATCGCCTCGCATTTCTTCCGTTTCTGGCTCTGGCTGACCACTGGCATGGTCACCAAGGAGTGGACCGCCATTCACCGCAAGCACCACGCCAAGTGCGAACACGAGGGTGACCCGCACAGCCCGGTGGTGTTCGGCATCAAAAAGGTGTTCTTTGAAGGTAGCGAGCTGTACCGCAGCGAAGCCAAGAACAAGGAGACCCTGGAGCGCTACGGTCACAACACGCCCGACGACTGGATCGAGCGCAACCTGTACACCGGTCGGTCCAAGCTGGGCGTCAGCCTGATGTTGATCATCAACGTCATGCTGTTCGGCGCCATCGGCCTGACGGTCTGGGCCATTCAGATGATCTGGATTCCCATCACGGCCGCCGGCATCATCAACGGCATTGGTCACTGGTGGGGCTACCGGAACTTCGAGGCCGCAGATGCCAGCACCAACGTGTCGCCATGGGGCATTCTTATTGGCGGTGAAGAACTGCACAACAACCACCACACCTACCCGACCTCGGCCAAGTTGTCGGTCAAGCCTTACGAATTCGACATCGGCTGGATGTACATCACCATCCTGAAGTCGGTGGGTCTGGCCACTGTCAAAAAGCTGCCCCCCAAGATGGCCTATGGCGAGGTGAAACCGGTGGCAGACGAGAAGACGCTCGAAGCCATCATCGCCAACCGCTACGAAGTGATGGCGGGTTATGCCCGTGAAATGCGTGCGGCATGCAAGCGCGAAATTGCTGCGCTGCAGTCCCGCCGGGGCGATGCATCGGCGCTTCAAGCGGCCGGCCGTTGGCTCCACCGGGACGAGGACAAGGTGCCTGCCGCCGTGAGGCCCCAGCTGGCACAGGCCCGTGCCGAGCACCCGGTGCTTGACCAGATGATGACCATGCGCGAAGAGCTTCGCGCCCTGTGGTCCAGTACAAACGCCACGCGCGAGCAACTGGCTGCTGACTTGCAGGGCTGGTGCCGCCGGGCGGAAGAGAGTGGGATCGTCGCTTTGCGCGATTTCTCCATTCAGCTTCGCTCTGTCCGGGTGGTCTGACCCCGACTGGCCAAGCCTGCCAACCAAAAAAACCACCCAACGAGGTGGTTTTTTTGCGCCTGTATGCGGGCAATGCTGCACCAGTGCTCACATGGCGCACGGATCCCTGCTGCAGACGGTCTGCGGCTTTGCAAATCCTTGCGCTACCGCGTGGCCTCGCTCAGGGTTGCGCCTTGCCTCCCACCGTGCATCCCCGGTTGAACCATCCATGTTTCAAAGGGCGAAAAAAAGCCGCTGTGAAAACAGCGGCTTCTTCATCCGGAAAACCTGTGCCGAATCACTTCAGCTTGATTTCCTTGTAGTCCACGTGCTTGCGTGCCTTGGGATCAAATTTCTTGATCAGCATCTTTTCAGGCGTGGTTTTCTTGTTTTTGGTGGTGGTGTAGAAGTGCCCGGTACCCGCAGTGGATTCCAGCTTGATCTTTTCGCGTCCGCCTTTGGTTGCCATGGTGTGTGCTCCTTAAGCCTGGCCGCGTGCACGCAGGTCTGCGAGCACGGCATCAATGCCGTTTTTGTCGATCAGCCGCAGGGCGGCACCGGAGACGCGCAGACGCACCCAACGGTTTTCGCTCTCGACCCAGAAACGACGGTATTGCAGGTTCGGCAGGAACCGGCGCTTGGTTTTGTTGTTGGCGTGGGAAACGTTGTTTCCGACCATGGGCTTCTTGCCCGTTACGTCGCAGACGCGTGCCATGAGGACACTCCGATACTTTTCAAACGGCCGCCACCCGAGCGATGGGGGCCTCACCTCGCCAGAAAAAGGGTGGCGGTAACCCGAATTTGCAACGCATGACCGAACGGGCCAAATGCAGCAAAGCCGCACATTATAGCCCGATCCGACAGATGTGGCTACCGCCAGTCGACCCGCAGCAGCTGGGTCTCCGAAGCAGGGTGACTCATTCAAGGGGCACTGCGGCGGGGGGAGGTTACGAATTTTCCAGAAAACGCTGGGCGTCGAGTGCCGCCATGCACCCGGTACCAGCGCTCGTGATGGCCTGGCGGTACACATGATCCTGAACGTCACCTGCAGCAAAAATGCCGGGTATGCTGGTCATGGTGGCCATGCCTTGAAGGCCGGAGCGGGTCACGATGTAGCCGTCCTTCATTTCAAGCTGCTCCTTGAAGAGATCGGTGTTCGGGCTGTGGCCGATGGCGATGAAACAGCCTTTGACCGCGACATCCTCGCTTTCGCCTGAGTTCACGTTCTTCAGACGCACGCCGGTCACGCCCGTGTTGTCCCCCAGCACTTCCTCCAGCGTGCTGTGCAGCTTGAGTTCGATCTTGCCGGCGGCTACCTTTTCCATCAGTTTGTCGACCATGATGGGTTCGGCCCGGAAGCTGTCACGGCGATGCACGAGGTACACCTTGCTCGCGATATTCGAAAGGTAGAGCGCCTCTTCAACGGCGGTGTTGCCACCGCCGACCACGCTGCAGATCTCGTTACGGTAGAAAAAACCGTCACAGGTGGCACATCCCGATACGCCTTTGCCCATGAACGCTTCTTCCGATGGCAAGCCCAGGTATTTGGCTGACGCACCGGTCGCGATGATGAGCGCGTCGCAGGTGTATTCACCGCTGTCGCCCTTGAGCAAGAAAGGCCGTTTGGAAAAATCGACGGCATTGATGTGGTCGAACACGATTTCGGTATTGAAACGTTCTGCGTGTGCCAGGAAGCGCTGCATGAGGTCGGGGCCCTGCACGCCGTCCACGTCGGCAGGCCAGTTGTCCACTTCGGTGGTGGTCATGAGCTGACCGCCCTGTGCAATGCCCGTGATGAGCACGGGATTCAGGTTGGCTCGAGCGGCGTAAACCGCTGCGGTGTAGCCGGCTGGGCCGGAGCCGAGAATCAGGACTTTGGAATGCTTCATGGGTGCGGATCCCGTAGGGTCTGCGGGATCATTGGTTTAAAGTGTGGGGGGAAAGCTGTCGATATAGTGCCATCGCCTGCTTGCGAAGGCAGTGTCTGGATTGTATGAAAGAGCGCGATTCGCGCCATTCGCAACAAGGAATACACGCATGTCCATCTTGTCCAATCTGGATCTGATTCGCAGGGTTCCCCTGTTTTCCACATTGACCCAAGCCCAGGCCGAGGCTGTTGCCGACTCGGTGGTCAAGCGCCGTTTCAGGCGCGGCGAGTGCATTGTCGAGCAAGGCAAGAAGTCCAACTGCCTGGCGATCGTGCTGACGGGGCGCGCGCGCGTGGTGACAACAGACTCACGTGGACGGGAGGTGATTCTGGCCACCATGAACCCGGGCGATTACATCGGCGAAATGAGCCTGATTGACAATCAGCCGCACTCTGCCACGGTGCGTGCAGAGGTGCAGACCGACGTGTTGATTCTGGGCCGGGCCGAATTCGCCCGATGCCTGCCGGAAAACACATCCATGGCCTACGCGGTGATGAAAGGTCTTGTTCAGCGTTTGCGTCACGCCGATCGCAAGATCGAGTCGCTGGCGTTGATGGATGTCTATGGCCGTGTGGCGCGTGCACTGCTGGAGTTCGCCCAAACCGGCAGCGACGGGGTATTGACCATTCGGGACCGCGTTTCTCGCCAGGATGTGGCCAAGATGATTGGCGCGTCGCGTGAGATGGTCAGTCGTGTCATGAAGGATCTGGAAGAGCGTGGGTTCATCGAAATACGCGACGATGGCAGCACGGTGATCAAGGAACGCTTGAGCTCGCTGGGTTGAAGCTGCAGGCGCTTGCGCGGCACCGGGTCGCACGGGCCGGTCGCAACGGCGGGGGACCGATATTGGCGCTGCCTTGGGGTAAGCTTGCCTCTGGATTTCGACGAGGCTTATGACTTATTCACTCAACACCCTCAACGCCGACCGCGCCAGCGCCTCGGCCCCCGGGGTGTCACGTTTCACACAGGAAATTGGTCTGGTGCTGGGCGCTGCTGCACTGGCGTTCTGGTTGCTCGCCTTGCTGAGCCATTCGCTGGCAGACCCTGCCTGGAGCACCACAGGCACGCGGGCTGAGGTCGGTAATTGGGGCGGGCGCCTGGGCGCGCTGCTGGCCGACGGAAGCTACTTTCTGCTGGGTTTTTCTGTCTGGTGGTGTTTTTTCATTGGTTTGCGCGCATGGTTGTCGGGCTTGGCCAGATGGATCCGTGGCCACCAGGGTCTGGATTCGGGTGAAGCCACGGAAGAAGCAGCCAGTTCCCGGCCCTGGGACCGGCCATGGGCCCGCAAGGCGCTGTTCTGGCTGGCATTGTTGGCACTGCTGTCTGCCAGTGCGGTGCTGGAATGGAGCCGGCTCTACCGCATCGAGTCCATGCTCCCAGGTCATGCAGGTGGCATGTTGGGGCACTCACTGGGCCCGGTCTCCATGCAGTGGCTGGGCTTCAATGGGTCCACCATCTTGATGCTGGCGATGCTGGTGCTCTGCCTGCCGCGTGTGTTTCGTTTCTCCTGGGGCCACTGGGCTGAAGTCGTGGGGCACACACTGGACGGCTGGTTTGAGACGCGCCGAGAGAAACGTGAGGCCGTCGAGGATCAGCGAATTGGTGAGAAAGCCGCGCGGGAACGAGAGGTGGTCGTGGCCGTAGAGCGCGTCGAGAGTGAAGAGCACCACCCCACGCCCATGGTGATCGAGCCCACGCTGGTGGATGTGCCCAAGAGCGAGCGCGTGGCCAAAGAGCGCCAGAAGCCCCTGTTCAGCGAAATGCCCGACAGCAAGCTGCCGCAGGTGGATCTGCTTGACAGTGCACCGCTGCATCAGGCGGGCGTGGACAGCCAGACGCTGGAGATGACCAGCCGCCTGATCGAGAAGAAGCTCAAGGATTTTGGTGTGGAGGTGCGTGTCGTGGCCGCTGCGCCGGGCCCCGTGATCACGCGCTACGAAATCGAACCCGCCACGGGTGTGAAAGGTTCGCAGATCGTGAACCTGGGTCGCGATCTGGCGCGTTCGCTCTCGCTGGTTTCCATTCGCGTGATCGAAACCATTCCGGGCAAGAACCTGATGGCGCTCGAACTGCCGAATGCCAAGCGCCAGATGATCAAGCTCAGTGAGATTCTGGGCTCACAGGTTTACAACGACGCCAAATCGTTGCTGACCATGGGGCTTGGCAAGGACATTGGCGGGCAGCCGATCGTGGCCGATCTTGCCAAGATGCCGCACTGTCTGGTGGCCGGCACCACTGGATCGGGCAAATCGGTCGGCATCAACGCCATGATTTTGTCGCTGCTGTACAAGGCCGACGCCAAGGATGTGCGCCTGTTGCTCATTGATCCGAAGATGCTCGAAATGAGCGTCTATGAGGGCATTCCGCATCTGTTGGCGCCCGTGGTCACCGACATGAAGCACGCAGCCAACGGCTTGAACTGGTGCGTGGCCGAGATGGAAAAGCGCTACAAACTGATGAGCAAGATGGGTGTGCGCAACCTGGCTGGTTACAACGTGAAGATCGACGAGGCCCACGCGCGCGGCGAGATCATCGGCAATCCCTTCAGCCTGACGCCCGAGCAGCCCGAACCACTGGAACGCCTGCCTTACATTGTGGTGGTGATCGACGAGCTCGCCGACCTGATGATGGTGGTGGGCAAGAAGATCGAAGAACTGATTGCCCGCCTGGCCCAGAAGGCCCGCGCGGCGGGCATTCATTTGATCCTGGCCACGCAGCGCCCCAGCGTGGACGTGATCACCGGCCTGATCAAGGCCAATATTCCCACCCGTTTGTCATTCCAGGTGAGCAGCAAGATCGACAGCCGCACCATTCTCGACCAGATGGGTGCCGAGAGTCTGCTGGGTATGGGTGACATGCTTTACATGCCGTCCGGTACGGGATTCCCGATCCGGGTGCATGGTGCGTTTGTGAGCGACGATGAAGTGCACCGCGTGGTGGCGTACCTGAAAGAGCAGGGCGGTGAACCCAACTACGTCGATGGCGTGCTGGAGTCCAGCATCGGTGAAGGAGAAGGTGGCGACATGTTTGGCGAAGGTGGCGGCTCAGGCAGCGAAAAAGATGCGCTGTACGACCAGGCGGTGGAGATCGTGCTCAAGGACCGGAAGGCCAGCATTTCGTATGTGCAACGCAAACTCAAGATTGGTTACAACCGCGCCGCGCGTTTGCTGGAAGATATGGAAAACGCTGGCCTGGTCAGTGCGCTGACCTCCAGCGGGCAGCGCGACATCCTGGTGCCATCGCGCTCAGACTGAGAACTTGTCCGTCAATAATCGAGGTCGGCATGACGGCCGCTTTGGGCGCCTTGCGGCGTTGCAAATCCTCGCGATACCGCCAGGTATCGCTGTGGTTTGCGCCTTGCACGGCTCCCAAATCGCCTCGCCATCCTCCGCTCGCCTATTGACGGACAAGTTCCAAGCGCAGCATGAAACCTTGTCGGTGTAAACCGATCTGAATCTGATGATCAAAACTATTTTGGCGGGCTGCGCTTTCGCGCTGGCTTCTATGGCCGCTCAGGCCGACGGCCTTCAGGACTTGGAGCGTTTTCTCAAGGAGGTCGGCAGTGCCCGTTCCGGTTTCACCCAGGTGGTGACCTCGCCGCAGCGGGCGGGTGAGCCTGTGGCGCGCAGCAAAACATCCAGCGGGAGCTTTGAGTTTCTGCGGCCAAACCGCTTTCGCTTCGAGTACACCAAGCCGTTTGAGCAGACCATCGTCGCTGATGGCGAAACCCTGTGGCTGTTCGATGTGGACCTCAATCAGGTGACTGCACGCAAACAGCAGGAAGTGCTGGGCAGCACACCCGCTGCCCTGATCGCCGCAGGGACCGATCTGCGGACCTTGGGCGAAGTGTTCGAGCTCAAGGCAGCACCGGCACGAGATGGCAAGGAATGGCTGGAGGCGCGCCCCCTGGCACGCGACGGCCAGCTCCAGATGGTGCGAGTGGGGTTCAGGCAAGGTCAGCTGGCTGTGCTGGACATTGAAGACAGCCTGGGGCAGCGCTCGGTGCTCACCTTCACCGACTGGCAAGGCAATGCCCGCCTCACGCCGGAGCAGTTCCGGTTCCAGCCACCCCCAGGCGCGGACGTGATCCGTCCCTGACGGTCCCCATTGTGTGAGCCTCCCACCCGCCAAGGGCGCCGCGCCCAAGCTTGCTCACGCTCCACTGGCTGAGCGTCTGCGGCCGCGCGTGCTGGGGGAAGTGATCGGCCAACAGCACCTGCTGGGCGAAGGAATGGCTCTGCGGCTCGCCTTTGAGTCCGGTCAACCGCACAGTTGCATTCTGTGGGGCCCGCCGGGTGTGGGCAAGACGACCATCGCACGGCTGATGGCCGATGCGTTTGATGCCCAGTTCATCACCATCAGCGCGGTGCTGGGCGGCGTCAAGGACATCAGGGAGGCGGTGGAACGTGCCGACAGCGTCCGCACCGGGCTTGAAGCTCAGCGAACCATCGTGTTCGTGGACGAGGTGCACCGCTTCAACAAGAGCCAGCAGGACGCATTTCTGCCGCACGTGGAGTCGGGTCTGTTCACTTTCATTGGCGCCACCACAGAAAATCCTTCGTTTGAAGTGAATTCGGCGTTGCTTTCTCGTGCGGCGGTCTATGTGCTCCAGCCGCTGGCAGAGGGCGACCTGCGTCAGATCATCGAACGGGCTCAAGGGATCGACGCTGTGCCTTCCATGGCAGATGCAGCGGCCGAGCGTCTCATTGCGTACGCCGACGGCGATGCCCGCCGCTTGCTCAATACGCTGGAGACCCTGGCCGTGGCAGCGGCCCGCGAACAACTGACAACCGTGACCGACGACTGGCTGCTGCGCGTGCTCGGTGAGCGCATGCGACGCTACGACAAGGGCGGCGAACAGTTCTACGACACCATCAGCGCCTTGCACAAAAGCGTGCGCGGCTCAGACCCTGACGCCGCCCTGTACTGGTTCGTTCGCATGCTTGATGGCGGTGCCGATCCCCGCTACATGGCCAGACGCTTTATTCGCATGGCCAGCGAAGACATCGGGCTGGCAGACCCGCGCGCGCTCAGGATGGCGCTGGACGCCGCAGACGTGTACGAGCGCCTGGGCACGCCTGAGGGTGAGCTGGCTTTGGCCGAATGCGTGGTGTACCTGGCCGTGGCGCCGAAGTCCAATGCGGTCTACAAGGCCTTCAACGAGGCCAAGGCGTACGTGAAAAAGGACGGTTCGCGCCCTGTTCCCATGCACCTGCGCAATGCGCCGACCCGGCTCATGAAGGATCTGGACTATGGCAAAGGCTACCGCTACGCCCATGATGAAGCCGATGGTTTTGCAGCCGGCGAACGCTACTTGCCCGATGGCATGCCCGACCCGGGCTTTTACCGGCCGGTGGAGCGCGGCCTGGAAATTCGCATCGCCGATAAGCTGCGCGAGCTAAAGAAACGCAACAATCAGAATTCCTAATGAATGCCCAGTCGTGCTGATGCAGTTCACTTCGGCGATCGCCATTTAGGGAAAACCCGCGACTGATAAGGGCTTACGCGCATGTGGCCCAGATTGAGGCGTCGCTACAATCCGCCCACCAACCCGCAGTCTGCACCGTTACAAGGTCGAGTCTGGCGGGTTTTTTGCTAGGTTGAAGCGGACCGTCTGATCACGAATCGGGCGGCAGACAAACACACGGAGAACCTTCATGGACGTATTGCTTCAGCAGATCATCAATGGTCTGGTGCTGGGCAGCATGTATGCACTGGTGGCCTTGGGCTACACCATGGTGTACGGCATTATTGGATTGATCAACTTTGCCCATGGTGAGGTGCTCATGGTGGGCGCGCTCACCAGCTGGACGATCATTGGCGTGATGCGGGATGCCTCACC
>JAABRN010000124.1 GCA_011390855.1 Hydrogenophaga sp.
GATCTGCGGCATGCCCCGCGGCGAATTGGGGATGCCTTCCAGGTTGAACTCACCCAACAGCTTGTTGCCGCTGGCGATTTCGCGCTCGCCCTGAAACACCTTGATGGTCACGGCCGGCTGGTTGTCTTCAGCGGTGGAGAAGGTCTGCGCGAACTTGGTCGGGATCGTGGTGTTCTTCTAGATCATCTTGGTCATGACGCCACCCATGGTCTCGATGCCCAGGCTCAGCGGGGTCACGTCGAGCAGCAGCACGTCCTTGCGGTCACCACTGAGCACCTGGCCCTGAATGGCAGCGCCCACGGCCACGGCTTCGTCGGGGTTCACGTCCTTGCGCGGCTCCTTGCCGAAGAATTCCTTCACCTTTTCCTGCACCTTGGGCATGCGGGTCATGCCGCCCACCAGGATCACGTCGTGGATGTCGTTCACGCTGATGCCGGCGTCCTTGATGGCGGTGCGGCAGGGTGCGATGGTGCGCTCGATCAGCTCTTCCACCAAGGCTTCGAGCTTGGCACGTGTGAGCTTGATGTTCAGGTGCTTGGGGCCTGAAGCGTCTGCGGTGATGTAGGGCAGGTTCAGGTCGGTCGCGGCCGAACTGGACAGCTCGATCTTGGCCTTTTCAGCGGCTTCCTTCAGGCGCTGCAGCGCCAGCACGTCCTTGGTCAGGTCGACGCCCTGTTCTTTCTTGAACTCGGTGACGATGTAGTCGATGATGCGCTGGTCGAAGTCCTCACCACCCAGGAAAGTGTCGCCGTTGGTGGAGAGCACTTCAAACTGCTTCTCGCCATCGACGTCGGCAATCTCGATGATCGACACGTCGAAGGTGCCGCCGCCCAGGTCATAGACAGCGATCTTGCGGTCGCCCTTTTCCTGCTTGTCCAGGCCGAAGGCCAGGGCCGCAGCGGTGGGTTCGTTGATGATGCGCTTCACGTCCAGGCCGGCAATGCGGCCGGCGTCTTTGGTGGCCTGGCGCTGTGCGTCGTTGAAGTAGGCCGGCACGGTGATCACGGCCTCGGTGACAGGCTCGCCCAGGTAGTCCTCGGCGGTCTTCTTCATCTTGCGCAGAATGTCAGCGCTGACCTGCTGTGCTGAGATCTGCTTGCCGCGCACTTCCACCCAGGCATCACCGTTGTCGGCAGCCACGATGGTGTAGGGCATGAGGTCGATGTCCTTCTGGACTTCTTTTTCTCCGAACTTGCGGCCGATCAGGCGTTTGATGGCGTAGAGCGTGTTCTTGGGGTTGGTCACGGCCTGGCGCTTGGCGCTGGCGCCGACCAGTACTTCGCCGTCTTCCTGGTAGGCGACGATCGAGGGCGTGGTGCGTGCACCTTCCGCGTTTTCAATCACCTTGGTGGTGTTGCCTTCCATGATGGACACGCACGAGTTGGTGGTGCCCAGGTCGATACCAATGATTTTTCCCATTTTGTTTGCTCCGTCAGAGGAAGAGTTGAATTGTTGAAGAGATGTGGATAACTGTGTGGATTTCAAGTGGGCGGGTTGTGGGCAGCCTGTGCGGAACGGTTGAATGTGTCCGACTTCACAGGGGCCCTCGGCCTCACTTGGGTGCGGCCACCGTCACCAGGGCGGGGCGCAGCACGCGCTCCGCGATCAGGTAGCCTTTTTGCAGCACGGTCACCACGGTGTTGGGCTCCTGCTCGGCGGGCACCATGCTGATGGCCTGGTGCTGGTGCGGGTCGAATTTGGCGCCGCTGGCGGGTTCGATCTGCATCACCTTGTGGCGCTCCAGGGCGCTTTTGAGCTGTTTCAGCGTGGCCTCGGAGCCTTCGCGCAGTTGCTCGCGTGTGGCTTCCTGGATGGCCAGTCCGGCTTCGAGGCTGTCGGCCACGGCCAGCAGGCTGTCGGCAAAGCTTTCCACCGCAAACTTGCGCGCCTTGGACGTTTCTTCTTCGGCCCGGCGGCGGGTGTTTTCTGCCTCGGCCTTGGCACGCAGGAACTGCTCGGCCAGATCGGCGTTCTGGGCCTTGAGGGCACTGACTTCGTTCGTCAGGGCGGCCAGCGCATCGGCCTCGTTGGCTGCCGCGGCCGCTTCGGCTTCCTCAGGGCGCACCGATTCGGTGGCAGCGGTGTCGGCGGGTTGGGCGTTTTCGGCTGGGTTCGGGTTCTGGCTCATGGGCGATTTGAAGTATCTTGAAAACATGGGCAATTTAGGCTCTGCGCGGCACATGGGGTTGATTGCCCCGGGTTCAAGGGTGCTGGCAGCAAAACGCGCGCAGGCCGGTGAAAATGGTGGTTTACCACTCGGAAAACCCCATGAAGCTCTTTCGACACGGCCCACCGGGCGCTGAGAAGCCCGGCCTTATCGACGCCCATGGCGCCTTGCGCGACCTCTCCGGCGTGGTGGCCGACATCACCGGCACCACGCTCACCCCTGATTCTATGGCCCGTCTGGCCGCGCTGGACCCGACCGGTCTGCCCGAATTGCCCGGTGGCACCCGTCTGGGCGCCTGCGTGGGGGTGGTGGGTAACGTCATCGGCATCGGCCTGAACTACGCCGACCACGCCGCAGAGGCCGGCCTGAAGCCGCCAGGTCAGCCCATCGTGTTCAACAAGCACAGTGGGTCCGTCAGCGGCCCGAACGACGATGTATGGCTGCCGCCCCACTCGCTCAAGCTGGACTGGGAAGTGGAGCTGGGTGTGGTGATCGGCTCCCGCGCGTGGCACGTGAGCGAATCACAGGCCCTGGACCACGTGGCGGGCTATTGCCTGGTGAACGATATCTCCGAGCGTGCCTACCAGATGGAAATGGAAGGGCAGTGGGCCAAGGGCAAGGGCTACCCCACGCATGGCCCCATCGGCCCCTGGCTGGTCACGCCCGACGAACTGGGCGATCCGCAAGACGTGGACCTGTGGCTGGATGTGAACGGTGTGCGTCGGCAGCGGGGCAACACAGGCACCATGATCTTCGGCGTGGCCCACATCGTGAGCTACCTGAGCCGTTTCATGGCCTTGCAACCCGGCGACGTGATCGCCACCGGGACACCACCCGGCGTGGGCATGGGACACAAGCCACCGCTCTACCTGAAGGCCGGCGACGTCATGACGCTGGGTGCACGTGGGCTGGGGGAACAACGTCAGACCGTTGTGCCCAGCCCCGTGAAGGGCTGAGCGACCGAGAGTGCGTCAAGCCCCCAGGCGAGGCGCGCCGGCGCGCGATGGCACAGCCGCCGCGGCATGGCTGCGAGAGAGCTGCTGCGACCACTTGCTCGCAAAGCGCTGTACTTCGGTCAGGCGCCGCGCCAGATCGGCACCCTGGGAGGTGAGGCGGTAGCCGTCGCCGCCGTGCTCCACCAGCCGGGCAGCGCGCAGTTCTTTCAGACGGGTGTTGAGGGTGTTGGGTGTGACGCCACCCACGCTGTCCTGCAGCAGGCGAAAGGTCTGTGGATGGCCATCACTCAAGGCCCAGACCACCCGGATGGCATAGCGGCACTCCAGCAGTTCGAGCAGCTGGACCATGGCAGCGTTGTCTCTGGCACTCATGCTTGTCTCCTGAGCGGCCTCCATAGGGCGCGTCAATGCACTATATGCCAGGAACACCTTTCTGCTACCCATTTGCTAGCTGTGTGCACTGCAGCAATGAGGTTCGGGCGGCGTGAGTGTGCACTTATGCGCAAAACGGGGCCGGCATACGGATCAACACCGATTGACCTTCGTCCTGCTTTCAGGCTGCGAGGGCAATCACAGGTTCAACCCCGGTAAACCTTCTTCAGCAACTGGATCAAGGTCTTGAGTTCTGCCGGTGTGAGCGCATGGGTGGCGCCTTGCTCCAGGCTGGTTGCAGTGGCCTGGGCGTCTCGCTGGAGCTTTTTGCCAGATGGCGTGAGGTGCAGGCCCTGGGCGCGGCGGTCGGTGGGGTGGGGCCGGCGTTCGATCAGTTCGCGTTTTTGCAGGTGCTTGATCATGCCCACCAGGTTGGGTGGCAGGATGTCGAGCGCGGCGCAGATCTGTCGCGAGGTGATGCCCGGGTTGTGTGCAATGAGCGTGAGCACGGAGAAATCGACCGGGCGCAGACCGTACGGTGCCATGCGCTGCAGGAAGATGGTGATGACCGAAAGTGCGGCTCGGCGGGCGTTGTAGCCCAGCAGGCTTTCCAGGTAGCTGGTGTCGATGTCGCCGGCACTGGATTCCCCTGTCCCGGTATCGGCCGGTGGCGGGGCGGTATTGCGGGGCGCGCGCGGACGGCGCAGGGCGTTGGCAACGGTGGTTTCTGGCATGGCCAGAGCATAGCTTGCTGGCGGAACAATGGGTGCGCCAACCCGGGAAACTCAGGTCTTGCCCAGCGTGGCGTTCATCGTGGCCATGCGCATGTCGAATTCAGGCCAGACCCAGCGCCAGAAGCCGGTGTGAGCGGTTGACCAGCGAGCCATGCCCTCATGGTCTGCGTGGTCGATGCGCGCCCATGCCCACGCCATGAGTACCAGGGCCAGGGCGCGCAGGTAATCATCG
>JAABRN010000125.1 GCA_011390855.1 Hydrogenophaga sp.
AGGGTCGCCAGGACGAGAAGCGGGGCAAGATCTGGACGCGTGTCATCCGAGAAATCAGCGTGGCTGCGCGTCAGGGTGGCGGTGACCCTGCCATGAACCCCAGGCTGCGGCTGGCGATCGACAAGGCCAAGGCCGCCAACATGCCAGCCGACCGCATCAAGTACAACGTGGACAAAGCCTCGGGCAATCTGGAGGGCCAGGCCCTGGAAGAAATCCGCTACGAAGGTTATGGCATCGGTGGCGCAGCGGTGATCGTGGACACCATGACCGATAACCGGGTGCGCACAGTGGCCGACGTGCGGCACGCCTTCAGCAAGCACGGCGGCAACCTGGGCACCGACGGTTCGGTGGCGTTTCAGTTCAAGCACTGCGGCCAGCTGATTTTTGCACCCGGTACTTCTGAAGACCGCTTGATGGAGGTCGCGCTGGAAGCGGGGGCCGACGATGTGATCAGCGGCGACGACGGTGCCATCGAGGTGCTGACCGCACCGACCGAATTCGAAGTCGTGAAGGACGCGCTTGAGACAGCTGGACTGAAGCCGGAACTCGCCGAGGTGACCATGCGCGCCGAGAACACGGTGGCGCTGGTCGGTGAAGACGCCATCCGCATGCAGAAGCTGCTCGATGTCCTTGAGGATCTGGATGACGTGCAGGAAGTTTTTCACAACGCTGAGTTGTGACCCATCCCCGCGCAGAATAGAACACACCCCCGTTCCGCATTTCGCGCGTCATGCCCTCAACGGGGCAACGCGATGCGGCCCGGCAAAGCCGGTTCCGCCGCGTTCTGGACTAGGACATCGTGCTCCGGCAAACTGCCTGAGTCAGGCTTGGATTTTTGGAGAATGGTTTGAAAGTATTGGTGATTGGCGGCGGTGGCCGTGAACATGCGCTGGCGTGGAAGCTCAAGCAAGACGATGGCGTGAGCCAGGTTTTTGTGGCTCCCGGTAATGCTGGCACGGCGCGCGACCCTGATCTGATCAACCTGG
>JAABRN010000126.1 GCA_011390855.1 Hydrogenophaga sp.
GGCGTTGCGGGAATGGGCGCAGGCTCAGGGCGTGGCACTGACAGTGGTGGGCCCAGAGGCGCCGCTGGCTTCTGGCGTGGTGGACGAGTTCCGCGATCACGGTCTGCCGATCTTCGGGCCCACCAAAGCGGCTGCGCAACTGGAAAGCTCCAAAGCCTTTTCCAAGGACTTCATGCAGCGCCACGGCATTCCCACTGCCAGGTACCAGGCCTTCACCGACCCGGCCCTGGCCCACGCCTATGTGGACGCTGAGGGTGCCCCCATCGTCGTCAAGGCCGACGGGTTGGCGGCCGGCAAGGGCGTCGTGGTGGCCATGACGTCGGCCGAGGCGCACGAAGCGATCGACTTCATGCTCCTCGACAACAAGCTGGGTGTGACCCATAACGAGGGTGGCGCGCGCGTCGTCATTGAAGAATTCCTTGAAGGGGAAGAGGCCAGCTTCATCGTGCTTTGCGACGGCGTGCACGCGCTGGCCATGGCAACCAGCCAGGACCACAAACGCCTGCTTGATGGCGACCAAGGGCCGAACACCGGTGGCATGGGGGCCTACTCACCAGCTCCGGTCGTCACCCCGGCAGTGCACGAGCGCGCGATGAGCGAGGTGATCCTGCCCACGCTGCGTGGCATGGCCGCGGATGGCATTCCCTACACCGGCTTTCTTTATGCGGGCCTGATGATCACGCCCGACGGCCGGGTGAAAACCCTGGAATTCAACTGCCGCATGGGCGACCCGGAAACCCAGCCCATCATGATGCGCTTCCGGAGCAACCTGACCCAGGTGCTGCTGGCCGCCACGCGCACCGAACTTGACCGTGTGACCCTGGAATGGGATCCACGCGTGGCGCTAGGCGTGGTGCTGGCGGCTGCCGGCTATCCGCTCAGCCCGCGCAAGGGAGATGCCATATCCAGCTTTCCACCCGATATGGCCGACGCCATGGTCTTTCATGCAGGCACGACCGAAAGCGGCGCGAACGTCTCGGTTTCGGGGGGGCGGGTGCTGTGTGTCACCGCTTTGGGGGACACCCTGGTAGAAGCGCAGCGCAAAGCGTATGGTGTGGTGAATGGCATTCACTTTGACGGCATGCAGTTTCGCCGCGATATCGGCCACAGAGCACTTTGATTGCCCTTCGCGCCTCTGGGCTCTCAATTCAACCGGTTTCTGTATTCCCGTTACATTTCGACCACGTGCGCGCCAAAGCCACCGACGATATGACCATCATCGGTCGCGCGTCTGTTGCAACTCAAAAAGAGACCCAGGAGACCGCTTCTTCATCATGAGCAAACAGACGCAAAATGTTCAAGACTACCTGATCGACCTTCAGGAGCGCATCACCTCGACCGTGGCGCTTGTGGATGGAGGCCAGTTCCTGGTCGATCGCTGGAAAAAGGAACCAGGCGATGCCTTGCAGGGCAATGGCAACACCCAGATTCTTGAGGGCGGTCAGGTGTTCGAGCGGGCTGGATGTGGATTTTCCCACGTGAGCGGGCCCAGATTGCCTCCTTCCGCCACCCAACACAGGCCAGAGCTGTCAGGCGCGCCTTTTGAGGCCATGGGTGTTTCTCTGGTATTCCATCCACGCAACCCCTACGTGCCCACGGTGCACATGAACGTGCGCATGATTGCCGCCACCCCGGAAGGCGGCGAGCCTGTTTGCTGGTTCGGCGGTGGTATGGATCTCACGCCATACTACGGTTTCGAAGAAGATGCCGTGCACTTTCACACCACCTGCAAGAAGGCGCTGGATCCTTTTGGCGTGGACAAGTACCCGCGCTTCAAGACCTGGTGTGACGAGTATTTCTACCTCAAGCACCGAGACGAGCAGCGCGGCATCGGCGGCGTGTTCTTTGACGATTTTTCCGAGCTGGGTTTCGACGGGAGCTTTGCCATGATGACTTCCGTTGGCGATGCATTTCTTGATGCCTACCTGCCCATCGTGGACCGGCGCAAGAATGAGATCTACGGCGAACGTGAACGCAGCTTTCAGCTCTACCGGCGAGGTCGCTACGTGGAGTTCAACCTGGTCTGGGACCGGGGCACCCATTTCGGTCTGCAATCCGGTGGGCGAAGCGAATCCATTCTGTTGTCGATGCCACCCCTGGTGAGCTGGGCCTACAACCGCGTGACCAAAAAGGGCACACCCGAAGACCGTTTGTACAAGTCGTTTCTCGTGCGCCGGGAGTGGGTCTGATGCCTACCCCCAAACCTGTCACACGGGTGGGCATGTTCGGTGGGGCGTTCGATCCGCCGCACTGGGCGCATTGCGAACTGGCCAAAACCGCTTTGGATCAGCTGGCTCTGGACGTTTTGCACATCCTCCCGACCGGTCATGCCTGGCACAAGGCCAGGGTGCTGTCCTCAGCCGAACACCGCATGGCCATGTGCCGTCTGGCGTTTTCGGAGCTGGATCGCGTGCGACTGGACGAGCGGGAAATTCATCGCCAAGGGCCCAGCTACACGGCCGATACCCTGCGGGAGCTGCGCGGCGAATACCCGGGTGCGGAGTTGTTTCTGGTGTTGGGGGCCGATCAGTTGCTTGCGTTCAAGAACTGGATACGTTGGGAAGAGGTCCTTGACCTGGCCACCTTGGCGGTCGCCAACCGTGCCACCAACATCGGGGCCGATGCCCGGCTTGATCAGGCATCAGAGACCGACCTTTCCGGCGTTGAACTGCCTTTTGTGCGGCTTCAAATGCCCTTGAAGAACATCAGTGCTTCGGCAGTCAGGGCCCGTGTGAGCCAACCAAGGAGTCGGGAAGCCGCCCTCGAGGTTCTGGTGCCAGAAGCCGTCGCAAGCTATATTTCACAACATTCCCTTTACCAGACCCCTACATGACCAGCGAAACCACAGCCAAAAAAGACCTTCAACGACTCCAGCGCGCCATCATCGACGGACTGGAGGATGTCAAAGGTCAGGACATCGCGGTCTTCAACACGGAACACCTTTCCCCTTTGTTTGAGCGCGTCATTGTGGCCAGTGGCACTTCCAACCGCCAGACCAAGGCGCTTGCTGCCAGCGTGCGTGACGCGGTTCGCGATGCCGGGTTCGACAAGCCCCGCATTGAAGGTGAGGAAAATGGCGAGTGGATCATCGTGGACTGCGGCTCGGCCGTTGCCCATGTGATGCAGCCAGTCATTCGGGCCTACTACCGCCTGGAAGAGATCTGGGGCGAAAAACCCGTGCGCATGAAGCACGGCGCTGCCAAACCGGCAGAGGCCGAGACAAAGCCCGCAAAGGCCAGCCGCAAAAAGGCAGCAGCCCCCGTGAAAGCCGTGCCGGCCAAGACCGTGGCTCGCAAAGCTGCGCAATCGGCAGCGAAAGTTGTGGCCGCCCCTGCAAAAGCAGGCAAGAGTGCAGCCAAATCTGCGCCGACCCAGGCGAAACGAGCAGCCCCAAACAAGACCTCGTCGGCCACCACAAAAGCACCTGCCAACTCCGCAGGCAAGACCGCT
>JAABRN010000127.1 GCA_011390855.1 Hydrogenophaga sp.
AAATGAACAGAAAAATGTAGGTGGACGACACGTACGTGGGTGTGCCGTAGATGCCCTCCAGGCCCATGCCGAGCTGCCCCACGATCTGGTCGAGCCCGTAGCCCCGGTGGGCCAGGTTGCCCGGCAGGTGCTGGCCGAAGACCGCGTAGCCCAGGAAAATCATGCAGATCAGCGGCAGCCCCCAGCCCATCACACGCCGCGCGGCTTCGAACACCAGCGCCACGGCAATCACGCCGACCACCCAGTCGGCCGTGGTGAGTTCACCGGCGCGCACGGTCAGGTCCGACTCGAACACCCACTGATACAAGCCAGTGGCGAACCCGATCACACCCAGCACCCAGCCCAAGGCGCTCCAGCCCGGAGAGCGACCGCCGATGGGTGG
>JAABRN010000128.1 GCA_011390855.1 Hydrogenophaga sp.
CCCGGGGAGCGTCCGCCCATGGGTGGAAACAGCGCATAAATCATCAGCAGCACAAAGCCCACGTGCAGGGCACGGATCACCTGGCTGGAGAACGGGTGGAAGGCGGCCATCCAGATCTGGAAAGCCGAAAACGTGATGGCCACCCAGAAAATGCCGCCAGTGAGTGCGCTTCGGTGTTCGTCCGTGGCACTGTCTGTCGGGCTGTTGGGGGCGATGTCTCTGTTTTTGTCGTTCATGGAAACCTCGGGTCAAAGAAGGGGGAAGCGGTCAGGTTGTGGTCCGCTTCCCGCGGGCTGAGGGGGCAATCATCGCCCCTTGTCAGCAGATCAGCTTCACTTGATGAGGCCCACTTCCTTGTAGTAGCGTTCGGCGCCTGGGTGCAGAGGCACGGGCATGCCTTTGATGGCGTTGTCGCGTTTGATGGACTTGGCCGCATTGTGAGCCGCGTAGAGCGTGTCGATGTTGTCGTACATGGCCTTGGCCATGCGGTAGGCGACATCGTCGGAGACGCCACTGTGGGTGACCAGGAAGTTGGGGATGGCTGCGGTGGCAATGTCCACGGTCTGCCCGCCGTAGGTGTTGGCCGGGATCACGCTGACCTGGTAGGCCGGGTCACCGATCTTGGCCACGACATCGGCGGGCACGGGCACGACGACGATCTTGACGGCGGTGGAGAGATCGCGGATGGAGGCCACGCCCAGACCGGCGGACTGCAGGGTGGCGTCGAGCTGGCGGTTCTTCATGAGCTCGACCGACTCGCCAAAGGGCAGGTACTCGACCTTGGCCAGATCGGTGTAGGCGATGCCGGCGGCCTTGAGCACGGCGCGTGCGTTGAGCTCGGTGCCGGAGCGCGCGGCGCCCACGGAGAGGCGCTTGCCCTTGAGGTCGGCCAGGGTCTTGATGCCGGACTCTTCGCTGGCGACGATCTGGATGTAGTTGTTGTAGGTGGCGGACAAGCCGCGCAGCTTGTCGAGCTTGGTGGCGAAGCCGGCATCGGCATTGCCTTTCCAGGCGTCGGAGAGGGCATCGGCCAGGGTCAGGGCGAGTTCACCGCGACCGGCTTGCAGGAGGTTGAGGTTCTCGGCAGATGCGCGAGTGACCTGGGCGGTGGAGCGCACGTTGGGGATGTCTTTGGCAAAGATCTGGGAGAGGGCCACACCCATGGGGTAGTAGACGCCACTCTGGCCGCCGGTCAGCACGTTGATGAACTGCTGCTGCTGGGCCACCGCAGCGCCCGATGCAATGGCCGCGGCCACACTGAGTCCCAGACCGATTTTGTGAATCCAACGCATGGATGTGTCTCCTGTTTTGGTAATGAAAGCAAAAGGGCAGAATAACCCAATTCAATTGCTCGGCACACCCGGAAAATGCGTACCTCAGGGGGCGGGTTTTCCCCGATCGCTGCGAGCTTGCCGCCATGGCTTACCCGTAAGCTGTCTTTGCCCCGAACCCGTGAGCGCATGTCTCCCGCCCCGTACAAGCCACCAGCAGCATCAGCCCCCAGTCCCGAAGCCATCCGCAGCCAGACCAGCGCGGAGGCCTTTGTGGATGCGTTGTGGCTGGAAGAGGGCTTGTCACGCAACACACTCGATGCCTACCGGCGCGACCTGATGCTGCTTGGGCAGTGGCTGGCTGTGCAGGGCAAGGCCTTGCTGGAAACCACAGAGGCCGATCTGAACGGCTACTTTGCGGCCCGCCATGGCGAAACCCGCGCCACCACGGCCAACCGGCGCCTCACGGTGTTCAAGCGGTTTTTCCGATGGGCGCTGCGTGAGCGGCTGCTGAGCAAAGACCCCACGCTGCGCCTGAACGCGGCGCGCCAGCCCATGCGCGTACCCAAGACGCTGTCTGAAGCCCAGGTGGAAGCCTTGTTGAATGCCCCAGACACCGACGCATCGCTGGGCATGCGCGACCGGGCCATGCTGGAGCTGATGTACGCCAGCGGCCTGCGGGTCAGTGAGCTGGTCACGCTCAAGACCTGGCATGTGGGGATGAACGAGCATGTGTTGCGCATCACGGGCAAAGGCAACAAGGAGCGGCTGGTGCCGTTCGGCCAGATCGCTGGTCAGTGGCTTCAGCGTTACATGAGCCAGGGGAGGGGCGAGATTCTGGGTGGCCTGCAGAGCGAAGACCTGTTTGTGACGGCCCGGGGCTCGCGCGCGGGTGAAGCCATGAGCCGGGTGATGTTCTGGTCGCTGGTGAAGAAGTACGCGCTGCAAGCCGGCATCACGGTGCCGTTGTCGCCTCACACTTTGCGTCATGCGTTTGCCACGCACCTGCTCAACCACGGTGCCGATCTGCGCGCGGTACAGATGCTGCTGGGGCATGCCGACATTTCCACCACCACCATCTACACCCACGTGGCGCGCGAACGCCTCAAGTCGATCGTGGCGCAGCACCACCCACGCGGATAGAGCCCCTCAATTTCGGGCTGCTGCCAGCAGCCGCTCGCGGCGTGCGGCGAACTCGTCCCGCGCATCATCGATCTCGCGCATGACGCCTTCCATGTCCACGCGCTGGTGTTTCTGCTCGAAACGGCCGGTCAGCACGGTGTCGTTGGACAGCAGGCCGCTCTGATACAGAGACCAGATTTCAGGGCCGTAGCGGGTGTGCAGCAACTCGGGTGCGAAGCGCCCGAAAAAATCGCGCAGGTTGTTCACGTCGCGCAGCAACATGCGCTGGGCATGGTTGTTGCCGGCCGCGTCCACCGCCTGAGGCAGATCGATGATCACCGGTACGTGGGTCACGCCCGGATCGTTCGAGTGCGCCAGGAGGATGTTGAATTCCGACAGATCACCGTGGATGACCCCCGCGCACAACATGCGCACCACTTCACCGATCAGGGTGGCGTGGTGTGCTCGTGCTTCATCGGGCGTGAACACCACGTCATTCAGGCGGGGCGCCGCATCACCTTCGGCGTCACTGACCAGTTCCATCAGCAGCACGCCATCGAGAAATGTGTAGGGTTGCGGAACGCGAACGCCCGCCGCCGCCAGGCGGTACAGCGCATCCACCTCGGCACTCTGCCAGGCTGCTTCCTGGGCTTCACGGCCGAAGCGCGTGCCTTTGGCCATGGCGCGCGCCTGGCGCGAGTTCTTGACCTTGCGGTTTTCGGTGTAGTCCACCGCCTGCCGGAAGCTGCGGTTGTTGGCTTCCTTGTAGATCTTGGCGCAGCGGGTTTCACTGCCGCAACGCACCACGTACACGGTGGCCTCCTTGCCACTCATGAGCTGGCGCACCACGGTGTCGATCAGGCCCTCGTCGATGAGGGTTTGCAGTCTGGGTGGAGCTTTCATGCAGGCAATTTTGCTGGAAACGTGGCGCCAGAATGTTGGCTGGACTTCAAAGCGGCTTCAGAACCAGGCCAATCACGAGTCCCTGGGCAGACACGGTGATGCTGCCTGGCTGCATGTTCAGCGCGTCGGCCATCGCCAGATCCTTCGGGCTCAGCTGGTGCACCACCACCTCCATCAAGGACTGTTCGGCCAGCATGGGGGCGTAGGTGTTGAGCAGATCCACCACAGAGGGTTGCAGGGTAGGGAAGCGCAGACGGTTGAAGCGCAACTGGTGCGCGCGCACCGTGCGGTCGCTGGGCTCGTAGCGCAGCGCGAAGTTCAGGTCGAACAAACCGCGGTGGGTGCGATTCAGTGCGGGCCCGGCGGCGATCACCTCCATGTCGGCACCCAGGCGGTTCTGCTCGGGCAAGAGCCGCAGGCGGGGCACCTGAACATCCAGATTCAGGAGACCCGGCACCGGGTAGCGCATCGGGAAGCGCTGCGCCACCGATTCTTGAAGCAGGGATTCGGGCACGGTGTAGCCCGGCGGCGAGGATGCTTCGGTTTCCTGGGAAATCGCCCAGCCTGGCATGGACCAGGCCATGGCGCCCAGCGAGACGGCGAACAATCGGCGATGCATTCAGGGTGCTTTGATGGGTGTGCGGGTGGAAGCCCGATGCCCTACTTGTAGAACACCTCGACCTTGCCCTTGAGCACGATCATGAGGGGCTGTCCTTTGCGGTCCAGGGTTTTG
>JAABRN010000129.1 GCA_011390855.1 Hydrogenophaga sp.
CGCAGCGGCGGCGGCCAGCACATCGCCCTTGGTGACGCGGCCGTCCTTGCCGGTACCGTCCACGGAGCCAGGGGCCATGCCGTTGTCGGCCATGAGCTTGGCGGCCGCGGGCATGGGCACGCCGGCCATGCTGGCGCTGGCGGGCGCTGCAGGGGCGGCGGCGACAGCAGCAGCAGCCGGCGCGGGGACAGCTGCCGGCGCCGCAGCGGGGGCAGCAGCAGCCACGCCACCTTCGGTATCGATCTGCGCAATCACCTGTTCCGAGGCCACGGTGGCGCCATCGGCCTGCACGATGGCAGACAGCACACCCGCGCTCGGGGCCGGTACTTCCAGCACCACCTTGTCGGTCTCGATCTCGATGAGGATTTCATCGGCAGCCACGGTGTCGCCGGGCTTTTTCTTCCACTGCAGCAGCGTCGCTTCTGCCACCGATTCGGACAGCTGCGGAACTTTAACTTCTACGATAGCCATGATAGGGATAGTCCTTGAATAGGTCGTTTTTTATCGGGTGAGATAGGGCTTGCAGCAACCTGCCTTACTTGGTCAGGATGAAGCCCTTGAGCTTGCCAAATGCGCCGTCTACCAGAGCTTTCTGCTGCTCCTGGTGCAGGTGGGCATAGCCCACTGCTGGCGACGCCGAGGCGGCCCGGCCCGAATAACCCAGTCGCTGGCCCTCGAGCATGTTTTCGTGGATGTTGTGCTGCACGAAGAACCAGGCTCCCTGGTTCTGCGGCTCGTCCTGGCACCACACGATTTCGGTGGCCGAGGAGAAGCGTTTCACTTCAGCGGCAAACGCCTTGTGCGGGAACGGATAGAGCTGCTCCACACGGATGATGGCCACGTCGTCGTAACCGCGCTCTTCGCGCTTCTTCACCAGGTCGTAGTAGACCTTGCCCGAGCACGCCACAATGCGGCGCACCTTGGCGGCGTTCTTCACCACAGCGGCGTTCTGTTCCGGAATCACCGTCTGGAACGTGCCTTTGGTGAACTCCACCAGCGGGGAGGTGGCGTCCTTGTTGCGCAGCAAGGACTTGGGCGTGAAGATGATGAGCGGCTTGCGCAGGTTGCGCACCATCTGGCGGCGCAGCACGTGGAAAATCTGGCTCGCCGTGGTGGGCTGAACCACCTGCATGTTGGTGTCGGCGGCCAGCTGCATGAATCGCTCCACGCGGGCCGACGAGTGCTCGGGGCCCTGGCCCTCGTAGCCGTGTGGCAGCATGAGCGTGATGCCGTTCACACGGCCCCACTTCACTTCGCCAGAGGCAATGAACTGGTCAATCACCACCTGCGCACCGTTGGCAAAGTCACCGAACTGCGCTTCCCAGATGACGAGCGTGTTGGGGTCGTTGGAGGAGTAGCCGTACTCGAAGCCCAGCACCGCCTCTTCGGACAGGATGGAGTCGATGACGGTGAACGGGGCCTGGTTGTCGGCCACGTTCTGCAGCGGGATGTAGATGCCTTCGTCGAACTTCTCGCGGGCCTGGTGGTGCACCACGGCGTGGCGGTGCGTGAAGGTGCCACGGCCGCAGTCTTCGCCCGACAGGCGCACCGGGTAGCCGCTGGCTACCAGGGAGGCGAAGGCCATGTGCTCGCCCATGCCCCAGTCCACGTTCATCTCGCCGCGGCCCATGGCGGCGCGGTCTGCGTACACCTTCTTCACCAGCTGGTGGGGGATGATGCTGTCGGGGATGGTGGTCATGCGCTCGGCCAAGCGCTTCCACTCGGCCAGCGGAATGGCGGTGTCGGCGGCGTCGGTCCAGCGTTTGTTCAGGAAAGGCGCCCAGTCGACCGCGTACTTGCTCTTGAAGTTGGTGAGCACCGGGTCTACCGTGTGGCGGCCAGCGTCCAGCGCGGCGCGGTAGGCCTTGGCCATGTCGTCGCCCAGAGACTCGCCAAAGCCTTGCGCGGCCAGCTTGTCGGCGTACAGCTTCCTGGTGCCGGGGTGGGCACCAATCTTCTTGTACATGAGCGGCTGCGTCAGGCTGGGGGTGTCCTGCTCGTTGTGACCCAGCTTCCTGAAGCAGATGATGTCGACCACCACGTCCTTCTGGAAGGTCATGCGGTATTCCAGGGCCAACTGGGTGGCCAGTGCCACCGCCTCCGGGTCGTCCCCGTTCACGTGCAGCACCGGAGACTCGATCATCTTGACCACGTCAGAGCAGTACAGCGTGGAGCGGCTGTCGCGCGGGTCGGAGGTGGTGAAACCGATCTGGTTGTTGATGACGAGGTGCACCGTACCGCCGGTGGAGTAACCACGCGTCTGGGCCAATGCCAGCGTTTCCATGACCACACCCTGGCCGGCAAAGGCGGCATCGCCGTGTACCAGCACGGGCAGCACCTGGAGGCCTTTGGGGTCACCGCGGCGGTCCATGCGGGCGCGCACGGAACCTTCCACCACCGGGTTCACAATTTCCAGGTGCGAGGGGTTGAACGCCAGAGAGAGGTGCACCGGGCCGCCAGGGGTGGACACATCGGAGCTGAAGCCCTGGTGGTACTTCACGTCGCCCGAGGGCAGATCTTCGGGGGCGGTGTGGTCGAACTCGGCGAACAGGTCCTTGGGCATCTTGCCCAGCGTGTTCACCAGCACGTTCAGGCGGCCACGGTGGGCCATGCCAATGACGATTTCCTGCACGCCCTTCATACCGGCCTGCTGGATGAGCTCGTCCATGGCCACGATGAAGCTTTCGCCACCTTCCAGAGAGAAACGCTTCTGGCCCACGTACTTCGTGTGCAGGAAACGCTCCAGACCTTCGGCTGCGGTCAGGCGGTCGAGGATGTGCTTTTTCTTCTCGGCGGTGAAATTGGGTTTGCTGCGGATGCTCTCGAGCCGCTCCTGCCACCAGCGCTTCTGCGTCTGGTCGCTGATGTACATGTACTCGGCGCCTATGCTGCCGCAGTAGGTTTCGCGCAGCGCATTGATCAGCTCGCGCAGGGCCATGGTTTCCTTGCCAAAGAACGTGTTGCTGGTGTTGAACACGGTCTCCAGGTCGGCGTCGGTGAAACCGTAGTAGTACGGGTCCAACTCGGGAATGCTGTCGCGCTCGGCGCGCTTGAGGGGGTCGAGGTCGGCCCAGCGCACACCCACGTTACGGTAAGCGGCAATGAGTTGCTGCGTGAAGACGCGCTTGCGGCCCAGGTCGGAATCAGCGCCAGCGGCAATGACCACCTGAGTGACGCCCTGTTTGGCGCGCTCGGCAAAGGCGTTGATGACGGGCTGGTGAGGAACGTCGCGGGCGTCGCTGCCATCGGCGGCGGGCACGTGCTGCAGCGCGTCGAAGTAGGCACGCCAGGAATCGGGAACGCTGGTGGGATCCGCCAGGTAGTTCTCGTACATCTCTTCGACGTAGGGCGTGTTGCCGCCGAACAGGTACGAGTTGCCCTGATAGGCAACATAGACGGAGCTGGAATCGCTCATATTTCGCTGACCTCCGCTCCCCTGCAGGAAGCATTAGCTGGTTAAGAAAACCTCCCGCGACACGGCTAAACCGGTTGGCGGATGCGACAGTGACTGGAAGGGACTGCGGCTAAACCGCCATTGTGCCACCGAAAACCCACGGTGGCGAGAGGGATGGAGGGACTTTGAAGCGCCAGCGAGGCTGGGCGAGGCCCGGCAGGGTTCAGCGGGCTGGCGTCTCCGCAGCTTCGCCAGGATCGCCAGACGCTTTGTCACGGGACGGAATCCGGCCGGATGTGCCCACCCCGACGCTAGCACCACCCACCGACACGCCCACTCCTGCGCCCACGCTGCCGTCGCTTCCCACGGAAACACCGACACCCGCGGGGCCAACCGGAATAGAAAAGCCGACCCGCAGGTTGCCGCAGCCCGCCAAACCCGTGCACAGCACAAGGAGCAGACCCGAAGCCACAGCGCGGTGCGTCACAGGGACGGCCTGGGTGTGAGGCGCTGGCCGTTAGGGATGGCGCCCCCATCCTCCATCTCGATGGCGATCTGGGTGCAGACCGACCGGCACAGCATGACCGCCTGCTCACTCTGCACCCGGTAAATGACCTGCGTGCCCTCCTTGCGCTTGGCCAGCACGCCCGACCGGTACAGCAGGTTCAGGTGCTGGGAGAGGTTGGGCTGGGTGGTATCGATCTCGGACAGAAGCTCGGTGACAGACTTCTCCTTGTCGCACAGCGCGCTCAGTATCCGCAGCCGCATGGGGGTGGCGAGGATGCCGAACAGCTCGGCCGCGAGTTCGAACACCCGGCCTCTTTCGGCTGCGCTGTCACCCGCATCGCTGCTGTCGATCATTTGCTGCATATATAAACGGATAGGAATAAATGAAGCAGATGATAAACACTCTGGCACGCCCGCACAACGTCAAGCTTGCATAAACCTGACTTCCCTCAACAGGCCATAAACCTGTAGGGGTATCCGTCACCAGCGGGAAGCGGGACGGGTCA
>JAABRN010000130.1 GCA_011390855.1 Hydrogenophaga sp.
AAGAAGTGTGTTTTCTGGGTGCCCCCATTCCAGACCACTTCACCGCGCTGGCCGAGTACCTGCCCAAGGGCTGCCACGCCGTGCTGGTGATCGTGGCTCCGCATTCAGAAGCCGGCATGCGCGCCATGGTGGCGGAACATGGCGGCACCGTGAGCTACCGCAAGTCGGCCGAGGAAGTGGCCGCCAGCAACAAGACCTTGCTCGAATACACCTGGAACCACACCACCCTGGTGGCCCTGAAGGTTGATAAAAGCCTCACCTACATCCAGAGCGGCTTCGACCCCACCCGCAACCTCGCCCAGGTGCGGGCACTGGAGGCCGAACTGGCGGGCGAGGTGATGATGCACCTGGAATTCCTGCGCACCAAGGAAGGCGCACCCAACTGCAGCGGCCTTCAACTGATCCGCTACACCACCGAAGCGCGGCTGAACGAAATCATGCAGATTTACCGTGACCACGGGGTGCAGATCAACAACCCACATGTCTACATCGTGGAAGACGGCAAGCAGAACAACCTGGACCCGGCGGTGGTGAAAATGAAGCACCGATTCGACCCACAAGGCCTGCTCAATCCAGGCAAGTTGCGCAGCTGGATGAAACCCGACCCGGCGCCACAAGCTGCTGAACCCGTTTCTGCCTGAGTGGCCAGGGGGCACACCCGTAGACCCGTAAACTCGCTGCATGCCTTGGCACGCCCAACTCCATCTCGACTACCGGTTCGATCAACAACGCACCATCCTGCAACATCGGCACAACGGTCCGCTGCGCATTCTCAAGAGCCTGTACCCCGAGGGCGACGCCATCTGCCACAACGTGGTGGTTCACCCGCCAGGCGGCCTGGTGGGCGGCGACCTGCTGGACGTGAAGCTGCACGTGGGCACAGGCGCCCACGCCATGCTGGGCACCCCTGGCGCCGCCCGCTTTTACGCGGCAGACAACGCCACCGCCACACAGCAGGTCGCCATCACGCTGGACCCGGGCGCGCGGCTGGAATGGCTTCCACTCGAGGCCATTGCCTACCCCGGCTGCAACGCGCTCAATGCGGTGAGCGCCACACTGGCCGAGGGCGCAGAAATGATGGGCTGGGACGTGACCGCGTTGGGCCTGCCCCTGGCCGACCAGCCTTACACCACCGGCCAGTTCCGGCAGCGGCTGGAAATGCCCGGCATCTGGCTGGAGCAGGCCTGCATCGACGCCAGCGACACCCGCCTGCTGCAATCGCCCCTGGGCCTGGCTGGGCAGCGCTGCCTGGGCACCTTCTGGTTCGCCACCGGTACCGCGCTCACAAGAGAGCGGCGGGAACACCTGCTTGAAGTGGTGCGCGCCGCCTTGCAAGACTGCCCGGCAGATGTGCAGGCTGGCGCCACCTGCCCGAACGACCATGTGCTGGCGGTACGGGCCGTGGCCCCGGTGGTGGAGCCCTTGATGGCCTTGTTCCAGCGCGCGTGGGCAGCACTGCGTCCGGCAGCCTGGGGGCTTGGTGCCACGCAGCCGCGCATCTGGAAAGTCTAGGAACACCCCCCGCGCCGCTGCGCGTCACCCCCCTTAAGGGGGGCGCACCCAGTGGCCTGGCAAAGCCAGTTCCACGGGTGCCCTGGAAGAGCTCCCCTTCGCCGGCAGCGTGTCTTGCTCCCGATCCCGCCTTTGCCGTGTGGCCGGGCCCAAACCATGCCAAACCCAGCCCCCCGGAACGAGAAGCTGGGTGTTCAGCCTGCTTTTGTGCCTATTGACAGTGCGCCAGCGCTGCAGAATGGGACCATTCAGCGTGTGAAAGACCGCGCGGCTTTCCCTGCACGCTCACCCAACCCCCACCCAGCCCCATCCTGACCACACATCGCCTCCAGCCGCATGTTCGTCTCCACCAACCAGCTCCACGATGCCACCGCTCTGGTGATCGAGGGCAATCCGCAGTCGCGCGCCATTCTGGTGTCGCAGTTGCGCGAGCTGGGCCTGGGCACAGTGGCTCAGTGTTCACGCCTGAGTGACGCGCGACGCAAACTGGAAGTGGCCGCGTTCGATGTGGTCATTTGCGAACAGTACTTCGAACGGGAATCCACTTCGGGCCAGGATCTGCTGGACGACTTGCGGCGCAACCAGCTGCTGCCGTTTTACACGGTGTTCGTGATGATCACGGCCGAGGCTTCCTACAGCAAAGTGGCAGAAGCCGCCGAGTCCGCCCTGGACGCCTACCTGCTCAAGCCGCACACCGGCGCCAAGCTGTACGACCGAATCCTTCAGGCCCGCATGCGCAAGCGTGCCCTGCATGACATCTTCGCCGCCATCGACGCACAAGACTTTGAACTCGCAAGCACCCTGTGCGCAGAGCGCTTCACATCCAGAAAGCCCTTCTGGCTCTACGCAGCACGCATCGGCGCCGAGCTTTTGCTGCGCACAGGCCGCGTGGCCGAAGCCCAGACCCTGTACGAAGCCGTGATTCAAGCCAAGACTTTGCCCTGGGCCCGGTTGGGGGTGGCACGCGCCCAGCTCGAAGGTGGCCACACCACACGCGCCGTCAGTACGCTGGACAGCTTGCTCCAGGACGACGCAGGCTATGTGGATGCGTACGACGTGATGGGTCGTGCGCAGTTCGAGCTTGGTAACTTCGAGAATGCGCTGTCGACCTTCAAGATGGCCACCTCGCTGACCCCCGCATCCATCAGCCGCCTGCTCAAGCACGGCATGCTGGCCTACTTCACGGGTGAAAGAAGCGAGGGGATCGAGCTGCTGGACCGCGCGACCCGGCTTGGGCTGGATTCCAAGATGTTTGATCCGCAAGCGGTGGTGCTGATCGCCTTCGCGAGGCTCGACAACAACGACCAGCGCGGGCTGGCGCGCTGTGTCGACCAACTCACCCGGCTGCACGACCGCGCCTGGGAACCTGAGCGACCCTGGCGCCTGCTGGCGATTGTCAAAACACTGGCGGCGTTGCAGGCAAACCAGACTGCGCAAGTGCTGGACGACGTGCGCGACATGGTGCGGGGCATCTACGACCCCGGTTTCGATTTCGAAGCTGCTTGCAATCTTCTGGGTCTTCTGAGCCGCTTGGCCGCACGCTCAACACCGATCGAAGACATGACATCGCCGATCGACGCCATCGGTCTGCGCTTTTGCACCAGCCGCGCGATGACCGAACTGCTCGCCTGTGCCGCCACTGGCCAAGCCGACTACAGCGAACGCATTCGCAAAGGCCACACCCAGGTCTTGAAGATCACCGAACAAGCCATGACGCTGACACTGAAGGGCAACCCACAAGGCACCGTGATTCAGTTGCTCACAGAGAGCGAACGCACGCTCAACGCCAAGCTCGTCGAGTCCGCGTACCAGGTACTCCAGCGCTATACGGATCGCATTCCGAACGCATCAGAACTGCGCGAGCGCATCGAAGGTTTGCGCGCCAAATACGACACCGGCGCACCCCATGCCCGTCTGGGCGAAAACACCACGGCCGGCACGGCGCCCGGTGCTGTCTCGTTGCCTTCACGGTACAAGCGCCATGGCGCAGGCGGTGAAGCGGCGGTCGCGGACGAATTCGTTCGCTGAGCAGCATCCCAACTCAGATCGCCACCAGCCGCCGCACGTCCTTGGCCTGCATTTCGCTGCCAGGTCCACTGGCAATGACCTCGCCGCGCTCCATCACGACATAGCGATCGGCGAGTTCCTCGGCAAAGTCGTAGTACTGCTCCACCAGCACGATGGCCATGTTGCCGCGATCGGCCAACATGCGGATGACCTTGCCGATGTCCTTGATGATGTTGGGCTGGATGCCCTCAGTGGGCTCGTCCAGGATCAACAGCTTTGGCCCTGCCGCCAGCGCGCGCGCAATCGCCAGTTGCTGCTGCTGTCCCCCGGAGAGGTCTCCGCCGCGACGACCCAGCATCTGCTTGAGCACGGGAAACAGCTCGAACAGTTCTGCCGGAATGGGCGTGCTGCCCTTCTTGTAGGCCAGCCCCATGAGCAGGTTCTCCTGCACCGTGAGCCGCCCGAAAATCTCGCGGCCCTGGGGCACAAAGCCCACGCCCATCCGGGCGCGCTCGTAGGGGGTGGCTTTGTCGATGGCCACACCATCCAGCGTGATGCTGCCGCTCTTGATCGGCACCAGCCCCATGAGGGACTTGAGCAGCGTGGTCTTGCCCACGCCGTTGCGGCCCAGCACCACGGTGACCTGGCCGAGTTCGGCAGAGAGGCTGACGTTGCGCAGGATGTGGCTGCCGCCGTAGTACTGGTTGATGTCTTTGGCTTGTAGGAGGCTCATCTGCTGTTCCTTTTCAGCCGGTTTGGCTGTCGTGGCGTGCCGGGTCTCGCCCCGGCCAAACCAACCCTCCGGAGAGAACAAAGTCAACGCCCAAGATACACCTCAATCACCCGCTCGTCCGCCTGCACCTCATCCAA
>JAABRN010000131.1 GCA_011390855.1 Hydrogenophaga sp.
TGGCCATTTGCGTATGCCCGGAATGCGGGAGCCTTCGCTGGGCTGTGCACCAACGATGCGGATGTCCGGGTTTTTCTCCTTCAGAAAGCGCGACACGCCGGTGATGGTGCCGGTGGTGCCCATGGCGCTCACGAAGTGCGTGATGCGTCCGCCCGTCTGTTCCCACAGCTCCGGGCCCGTGGTCTCATAGTGGATGCGGGGATTGTCCTCGTTGGCAAACTGGTCGAGCACCCGGCCCTTGCCTTCGCGCGCCATCCTGTCGGCCAGGTCGCGGGCAGACTCCATGCCCCCGCTCTTGGGCGTGAGGACGAGTTCGGCACCGAAGGCCTTCATCGTCTGTGCGCGTTCGATGGACAGGTCCTCCGGCATGATCAGCACCATGCGGTAACCCTTGATGGCCGCTGCCATGGCCAGCGCAATACCGGTGTTGCCAGACGTGGCCTCGATCAGGGTGTCGCCGGGCCGAATCTCCCCTCGCTCTTCGGCACGCTGGATCATGGAAAGCGCCGGCCGGTCTTTCACCGACCCCGCCGGGTTGTTTCCCTCCAGTTTGCCCAGCAACACATTGCCTCTGGCAGCGTTGTCGGCAGCGCCCAGGCGCTGCAGGGCCACCAGAGGCGTGTTGCCGATGGCGTCTTCGATCGTTGGGTATTTCATACGCAGCACTGTGCCATAATTTCAGATTCTCACACCTGCCGGAGTGGCGAAATTGGTAGACGCAGCAGATTCAAAATCTGCCGGTGGAGACACCGTGCCGGTTCGATTCCGGCCCCCGGCACCAGACCCCGACGAGGCCGCACGGCATCCGCTGTGCGGCCTTTTCTGTTGCATCGTTTTGAACTTGATACCGGCCCACACTGAGGGCATTTTCACCTGACGGAACACCACATGCTGATGCCCCTACTTGCTGTGCTCGCAGGGCTCGCCCTGCTGGTCTGGAGCGCCGACCGATTTGTGGAAGGCGCCTCCGCCACCGCCACGCATTTTTCGGTACCACCTCTTCTGGTCGGCATGGTGATCGTGGGCTTTGGCACATCAGCCCCTGAAATGGTCGTGTCCACCAACGCGGCGATGCAAGGCAACCCCGGCCTGGCGCTGGGCAATGGATGGGGATCGAATATCGCGAACATCGCTTTGATCCTGGGCATCACGGCACTGGTCAACCCGATCACGGTCCACTCGCTCATCCTGCGCAAGGAACTGCCGATCCTGGCTGGGGTGACTGCGCTGGCCGGTGTGCTGGCCTGGAACGGATCGCTCAGCCGCATGGATGGCGCCATTCTGCTCGGGGTGTTCGCCGTGCTCATGACCTGGTCGATCATCGAAGGCATGCGCGGCGACAACGATGCACTGGCGCTTGAAACCTCGACCGAACTGAAAGCCCATGCCATGCCGCTGCCCCGCGCCCTGATGTGGCTCGCGGTCGGGCTGCTGGTGCTGATCGTGAGCTCGCGGCTGCTGGTGTGGGGTGCGGTGGCCATCGCGCAAGCACTGGGCGTGAGCGACCTCATCATCGGCCTGACCGTGGTGGCCGTGGGCACATCGCTACCCGAACTGGCTTCGTGTGTGGCCGCGGCCCGCAAAGGTGAACACGACATTGCACTGGGCAACGTGCTGGGGTCGAATCTGTTCAACACCCTGGCCGTGGTGGGCATTGCCAGTGCCATCGCGCCACTGGAGGTGGCCACCGAAGTGCTTTCGCGCGACTTCGTTGTGATGGCCGGCCTGACGCTTCTGCTGTTCGTGTTGGGCTGGGGATGGCGGGGCAGACTTGGCCGGATCAACCGCGTTGAGGGTGCGGTGCTGGTGTCGATCTACCTTGGCTACACGTTGCTGCTGTTGCGCTCCATCGGTGTCTTTTGAGGCGGTGCGCCCGCGCGCAACCCTTCGCTGACCGAAGGATATTGCAGCACCAGTCGAAGCTCGTTCTTCATGCGGGTGTTTGTCAAACGGCGCGACTCGCTCATGAAGCTCAGGAGCATCAGTGAAAGCTGCTCACCTGCGCTGGCCCTGGCCACCCGGGGCGGGCGAGGCAGTCCATAGAGGTCGGCAGCAAGGTCGAAGTAATCGCCCATTTTGAGCTGGGTGTCGTCGACCACGTTCACATTGCGCTGGGGCAGCCCCCGCCAGAGTGCCAGTGCGCAGGCCCGCGCCAGGTCGTCGGCATGGATGTGGTTGGTGTACACGTCGTCTTGTACTTGCAACACCGGCGTGCCACGCAACAAGCGCTCCCGCGGCGTACCACCTTCGCGATCTGTTGCGTAGATGCCGGGGATGCGAAGCACCGTGGTCCGCACGCCACTGGCGCGACCCCAACTGTGCACCGCGGCCTCTGCATCCACCCGCCGCCAAGCGCGCGGCGTCAGCGGTTGGGCCAGGGTCGATTCGCTGACCCACTGGCCCTGCCGGTCGCCGTACACGCCGGTGGTGGAGCCGTACACCACCGCGAGTGGCACGGAGCGCTGCGCCAGCGCGCGCGTGAGCGCCCGGGTGCGGGGGTCCAGTCGCCAGTCGACCAGGTCACCCGAAGGCGGTGGAGCGAGATGCAGCACGCGCGTGGCCAGACCAGCCAGACGTTGCAGGCTGCGCGGTTCGTCGAGGTTACCCAGCAAGGGCGTGATGCCCTGCGATCGCAGTCCAGATTTGCGAGACGCAGACGAAGTGAGTGCGAACAAGCGCGCGCGCTTGCCCTGACCCAGGACACGAGCAGCGCGCTGCCCCACGTCTCCGCAACCGATGATCAACACCCGTTCACGCCGGAAGCGTGCGGGCAAAGCGCCAAGGAGGCTCATGCAATTTCCGAATTTGCGACAATGACGGGTTGCCGGGCGCTTGATCGCGCACTGGCGTGCTTTAAACCATTTCGCGTCCAGTATGACATTCACCATCACCGTCGAACCCAGCGGCCGTACATTCACCGCCGAGTCCAGCGAGGCCATGCTGGCCGCAGGCATTCGGCAAGGTATCGGACTTCCCTATGGTTGCAAGGACGGGGCCTGTGGCTCCTGCAAGTGCAAGCTGCTGAGCGGCTCGGTGGTCCACGGTGCCCATCAGTCGAAAGCCTTGAGTACCGATGAAGAAGCCGCGGGCTACGTGCTCACCTGCTGCGGCGTGGCACACAGCGACGTGGTCCTGGAGTCCCGCCAGGTGACCGAGGTCGGCGCATTCCCCATCAAGAAAATGCCGGTCCGCGTGAATTCGCTGGAACGCGTATCGCACGACGTGATGGTGCTGAACCTTCAACTGCCCGCCAGCGACAGCTTCCAGTACCGCGCGGGCCAGTATGTGGAGTTTTTGCTGCGCGATGGTGACCGCCGCAGCTACTCCATGGCCAATGCACCACACACCCAGGCCGACCAGCCACGCATGGAACTGCATCTGCGTCACATGCCCGGCGGCAAGTTCACCGACCATGTCTTCAGCGCCATGAAGGAAAAAGACATTCTTCGCATTGAAGGGCCTTACGGCAGCTTCTTCCTGCGCGAAGAGAGCGACAAGCCATTGGTGCTGCTGGCTTCTGGCACCGGGTTCGCGCCCATCAAGGCGCTCATCGAACACATGCAGTTCAAGAACATCACCCGCGACGCCACGCTCTACTGGGGTGGCCGCCGTCCTGCCGATCTTTACCAGAGTGCCTGGATTGAGGCCCGTCTCGCCGACATGCCCCACCTGCGCTACGTGCCTGTGGTCTCGAATGCACTGCCTGAAGACGCCTGGACCGGTCGCACCGGTTTCGTTCACAAAGCGGTGCTGGAAGATTTCCCTGACCTCTCTGGCCATCAGGTCTATGCCTGTGGCGCACCCATCGTGGTCGAGTCGGCACGCGCCGAATACAGCACGCTGGCAGGGTTACCTGCAGAAGAATTTTTCGCCGACTCCTTCACCAGCGCTGCCGACCAGGTGTAAGCACCGCTGTCGCCATCGAAACCACCCTGCGCGCAGCACAAGCCGCTTCATGGTGAAAACACTTGCCCACCAGCAAAGCCGCTTGTGCAGGGCTTTTGAGCACGCATCCTTTCACCCACAGGAGACAACACCATGATGAAACGCCGACACCTGATCACCCGAAGCGCCCTGCTCGCCTCCAGCCTGGCTCTGCCCGGACTGGCGCTGGCACAGGGCAGCACCACGCGCATCATCGTGCCCTTTGCAGCCGGTGGCCCGATAGACGTGACCGCGCGCGTGCTGGCCGAAGCCGTCAAGGATTCACTGGGAACCGTGATTGTTGACAACCGTGCAGGTGCAGGCGGCAATATTGGTGTGGGCGCTGCCGCTCGCTCGGCTCCTGATGGCCTGACGCTGGGCATCGCCACCACCGCGTCACACGGCATCAACCCGTGGCTGTTCAGCA
>JAABRN010000132.1 GCA_011390855.1 Hydrogenophaga sp.
CCGGTCCCGGTCTCAACCAGGCCCAGCAAGACGCCGTGAACCACCTCGGCGGTCCTTGCCTGGTGCTCGCGGGCGCGGGTTCGGGCAAGACGCGCGTGATCACGCACAAGATCGGCCGGCTGATCCAGGCCGGCCTGGCGGCCGACCGCATTGCCGCCATCACCTTCACCAACAAAGCCGCGGCCGAGATGCGCGAGCGCGCCAAGCAGCTGGTGGGGCGCGATGCGCGCAAGGTGTTGATCTGCACCTTTCACGCGCTGGGCGTGCGCCTGCTGCGCGAAGACGGTGACACCGTGGGTCTGAAGAAGAACTTCAGCATCCTCGACACCGACGACATCACCAGCCTGCTGAAAGACTGCGGCGGCACCACAGACGCCAACACCGCGCGCGCCTGGCAGTGGGCCATCAGCGCCTGGAAGAGCGCGGGCATGACCGCCGCCCAAGCCCTGGCGCAGGCGAAGGACGACAACGAGCGCACCACCGCCACCATCATGGGGCGCTACGAAGAGCGCCTCACCGCCTACCAGAGCGTGGACTTCGACGACCTGATCGGCCTGCCGCTCAAGCTGCTGCGCGACCACGCCGATGTGCGCGAGCGCTGGCAGCAAAAGATGGGGCATGTGCTGGTGGACGAGTACCAGGACACCAACGCCACGCAGTACGAGCTGCTGAAACTGCTGGTGGGCGCGCGCGCCCGCTTCACCGCAGTGGGCGACGATGACCAGTCCATCTACGGCTGGCGCGGCGCCACGCTCGACAACCTCAAAAAGCTGCCGCAGGACTACCCCGAGCTGCGCGTGATCACGCTGGAACAGAACTACCGCTCCACCGGCGGCATCCTGCGCGCGGCCAACGCGGTGATCGGCCCCAACCCCAAGCTGTTCCCCAAGACGCTGTGGAGCGATCTGGGCGAAGGTGAACCGGTGCGCGTGGTCGACGCCGACAACGAAGACCACGAAGCCGATCGTGCGGTCGCGCGCATCCAGAGCCTGCGCGCGAATTCACAACACAAGGAGTGGCGCGACTTCGCCATCCTCTACCGCGCCAACCACATGGCGCGCGCCTTCGAGCAATCGCTGCGGCGCGCGCAGATCCCCTACAAGGTCTCGGGCGGCCAGAGCTTTTTCGACCGCGCCGAGATCCGCGACCTCTGCGCCTGGCTGCGCCTCTTGGTCAACAACAACGACGATCCGGCCTTTCTGCGCGCGGCCACCACGCCCAAGCGCGGCATCGGCCACACCACCTTGCAGCACCTGGGCAATTTCGCCACCCAGTACAAGCTCAGCCTCTTTGACGCGCTGTTCGCCCACTCGCTGGGCACCGCCCTGCCCGCGCGCGCGGTGACCACGCTGCACGAATTTGGCCGCTCGGTAAACGACCTTGAGTACCGCGCGCGTCACACCGTGGGCCATGAAGCCGCGCGCGCCTTTCTCACCGAGTGGCTCACCGACATCGGCTACGAAAAACACCTGCACGACAGCGAAGAAAGCGAAAAGCTCGCTGCCTCACGCTGGACCAACGTCACCGACTTCTGCGACTGGGTCGCCGGGCGCTGCGGTGGCCAAATCGAAGACGGCGCGGGCGTGCAGATCGAGAGCGAGCGCAAGAGCCTGCTGGAGGTGGTGCAGACGATTGCCTTGCTCTCCACGCTCAGCGAGCGCGAGCAGGACCAGAACGTGGTCACCCTCTCGACCCTGCACGCGGCCAAGGGCCTGGAGTGGCCCCATGTGACGCTGGTGGGGGTGAACGAGGGTCTGCTGCCGTTCAAGATGGACGAGGCTGCGATGGACCTGCCCGCCGAGGCGCTGGCGCAGCGGCTGCAGGAAGAGCGTCGCCTCATGTACGTGGGAATCACCCGCGCGCGTTACACACTGGCCGTGAGCTGGCTCAAGCGCCGCAAAAAGGGCCGCGACACCGTTGCGGGCCAGCCGAGTCGGTTCATCAAAGAGATGGCGCTGGACCAGACCACGGTCAAGGAAGACCCGCGCGAAAAGCTGCGCGCGCTGCGCGCTGAGTTCGCCCAACGCGCCACCGAACAGGCCGCTGCAAAAGCGGCCGAAACCCCATGAAATTGGCTTGCCTCTCCTGCATCGGGTGCATGGCGTTGACCGTTGTCTCTGCCGCTGCGCAAAGCTCCGCACCGTCCAGCCACCCAGCCGGCGCACCACCCGCGGTGGTCTGCACCGCCCCGGCCGACTTCAGCACCACCCAGCTCTATGGCCTGTGGCAGCTCAGCCTTTGGCCGGAGAGCGGCAGCGCTGACCAGCCGGCCTCCCGCGGCGTCCTGCGCTTCGAGCGCCATCCAGAGTACGAAGGCAGCGTGCGCGGCCACGTCAAGCGCAGCACTACAGGCGCCGACCGGCAAGCCCTGCTTTCCGGCGACGTGATCAGCGGAGCCTTCAACCTCGATGAGTCGGCCGATGGCGTGCAGATGGACGCGGTGTGGGAAGGGGCTCCCGGCGACTGTGGTCGCGAAATCCGAGGCCTGCGCCGCCCGGCCGAAGGCCGCCCTGCCACCGAGCCGGCCATGAACTTCCTGTTGAAAAAGGCGCCGGGCTGGGGCTAGGATCTCGCACCGACCCCATTCATTTCGGCCGCCCGATTCAGCCACCCGAGCATCATCGACACCACACCCACGAGGCACCCCATGCGCTACTCCATTTCCCACCAGAAGCTCAAACTCCTGCTCGCAGCCCAGGGCCTGTCCGCTGGTGACGCCGGCGGCATCGACCAGCTGTTTGGCGGCAAAGACGGCTACTACTGGTACGGCACGTTGCGCGATCTGTGCCCGGTAGGCAAGACCCTGAGCTGGGACAACCAATACGCCATGGTTGCCGCCGTCCAGGCCCATGAAAACGCCACCGCTGCAGAAGACGAGATGAAGCCGCAAGTGCCGAGCGCGGCCAACATCGCGGCGATGTCGAAGCTGCTGGGCGACCCGCTCTGAGCAACGAAGCGGGCTGCGCTTGAGCGGCCAAGCCCGCAGCCATGCGAGCCCTCTCAGAGACCAATGGGGAGGGTGTCGCGCAGCGCCAACCCACCTGGAGGCGCATGTCATTCCCAGTCTGACAGCTCGGGTCACCTCAGCAGGCGGATCGCATCCAGCGATGGCTGCGTCTTGGAGCTCCATCTGCTTGATACTGTCCCATGCACAAACCCCCGCGCGTCCCGCACTTCGCCCTGAGCTGGTCCGAGCTGTGGCCATCGGTGCGTGCCAGCGTCGCGGTGGTCGTGCTGTTTGCGGCAGGGCTGTGGGTGGCCCGCCATTACGCCGAACCCATTGGCGCGACGCTGGCCACCCATTCCACGCTGGGGATGAGCGTGTTTTTGGTCAGTTCGGCCGTGGCTGTTTTGCTGCCGATGCTCACCAACCTGCCGCTGCTGCCGCTGGCGGTGCTGGCCTGGGGCCCTGGCTTGAGTGCGCTGATCCTGCTGCTCGGCTGGGTGCTTGGCGCCGGATTGTCGTTTCTGCTCGGGCGACATGCACGGGCCGGAATCCTGCGGCGATTTCCCTCGGTGCAGCGCCATGCAGAAATCGACCGGCTGATCCACCCGCGCCACCGGCTGCTGTCGCTCGTCATGCTGCGCATGACCTTTCCGGTGGATGTGCTGTCTTATGCGCTCGGTATGTTCAGCCGCAGCACGACCCTGCTTGAGAACCTGACATCCACCGCGCTTGGCGGGGCACCCTTTGCGATCCTGTTTGCGCTATTTCCGACTCTCTCAGGCAACGCCCAGTGGGCGGTGTTTGGCGGCTCGCTGCTGGCCTTCGTGCTGTACGCGGCATGGATCCTGCGCCGGCCCGAGCCAGCATCACCGCCTGAAGAGAGCTGACAGGCGCCACCAGCGAGCGGGTGGCGCACCCTCAGGACTTGGTCTCGGGTGATGTCGTCACCACCTTGCCGTCCTTCACCGGCAGGGTGGGCCCGGGCTTGAAGGTCGTTCGCGCCGTGCCCTCCTGGCCGTCCAGGCGGTACGTCACCTGATAGCCGATCACGTTCTGCGATTTCTCGTTCACTGTCTTGCAGCGACGCTCGGTCGTCACGACCACGTCTTTCTGCTGCAGATTCTTTTGCACTTGGTTACCAGCATAACCGCCGGCGACCGCGCCAGCGACGGTCGCGAGCGTGTTGCCATTGCCTCGCCCGACGGCGCTGCCCAGCAATCCGCCCGCCACACCCCCCACCACCGTACCCGCGACGCGATGCTGGTCCTGCACCGGCGCCTGTCGGCGCACCTGCACGTCTTCGCAGCGTTCGCGCGGCGTCACCACGGTTTCCGTGACGGGCTTCACCGCGACAACGTCGGCGACAGTCGGCTTCTTCAGCGCCTGGTAGCCGGTGAC
>JAABRN010000133.1 GCA_011390855.1 Hydrogenophaga sp.
GGTTCTTTTCCTGCCGGATCAGGCCGGACTCTTCGAGGGTACGCAGCGCCTCGCGCAGCGGGCCGCGCGAGATGCCAAACCGCTGGGCCAGTGCCATCTCGTTGAGCTTGCTGCCAGGGGCCAGAGCGCCGTTCAGCACCAGGTCTTCGATGGCCTCGGCCACCAGGCGCGTGAGCGAGGTGCTCTGCAACTGGGCCAGTGCTTTTTCCGGATGGGTGGGTAGGAGTTCGTTCACGTTGTGTCTGTGCTTTTATCAACGAGATTCTAGGACGGATTGCGAAAATGTCGATTGTCAACAATCTGACACATAACGTGAATAAGCTGAGAGTTGTCGTGAGGGGTGAGGACTCGTTGTGAGTGAGGCGCCGCATGACAACCCGATCTTCCGACGTCTTTCCACGGAGCACCCCATGAAGCTGAACACCCTGCTGAAAACCGCGCTGGTTGGCGCAATGGCCGCCTTGCTGGCCATGCCCGCCATGGCACAAAAAACCCGCCTGTCGGTGTACACCGCGCTAGAGAACGACCAGCTCGGTCCGTACAAACAGGCCTTTGAAGCCGCCCATCCGGACGTGGAAATCGCCTGGGTGCGGGATTCCACCGGCATCATCACCGCCCGCGTGCTGGCCGAAAAAGACAACCCCCGTGCCGATGTGATCTGGGGCTTGGGCGCCTCCAGCGTGGCCCTATTTGACACCATGGGCCTGCTGCATCCTTACAGCCCCAAAGGCGTGGACCAGATCAAACCCAACTTTCGCAGTGACAAGAACCCCACTTCCTGGACCGGCATGGACGCCTGGCTGGCGGTGATGTGCTTCAACACCGTCGAGGGCGGCAAGAAGAACATGCCCAAGCCCACATCCTGGGCCGACCTGACCAACCCGGTCTACAAGGATTCCATCGTCATGCCGAATCCGGCTTCGTCGGGCACCGGCTACCAGGCGGTGTACGCCTGGCTGCAGATCATGGGCGAGAAGGCAGGCTGGGAATTCATGGACAAGCTGCACAACAACGTGGCCGTCTACACCCACTCGGGTTCGGCCCCTTGCGTGCAGGCCGCCAAGGGCGAGCGCGTGGTCGGCATCGGTTTCGACATGCGCGGTGCGCGCGAGAAAACCGCCGGCGCACCGATCGACATCATTTTGGCCAAGGAAGGTGCCCCATGGGACATGGAGGCCACCGCTATCGTCAAGGGAACCAAGAACCTGGCTGCAGCCCAGAAGCTGGCCGACTTTGCGGTGAGCAAGCCCGCCTATGAGATGTACGGCAAGTTCTACGCCATCGTGGGCTACCCCGGCATGAACCCCGCTCCCCCGAACTACCCGCCGAGCGCCGACAGTGCCATGGTGAAGATCGACCTGGGCAAGATGGGCGCCGAGCGTGCACGTATCCTGGCCGAATGGACCAAGCGCTACGACGGCAAGTCGGCACCCAAGTAAGCCAGCTGCGCAACCCTGGGCGCATGAACGGCCCAGGGCAGCGTCAATGGGGGCGCAACAGTGCGCCCTCTGCCATTTCAGGAAAACGCCGTGACCGAATCCAGCACAACGTATCTCGACATTCAGGGCGTGGGCAAGCGCTTCGGGTCTTTCTGGGCCTTGAAGGATGTGTCGTTGCGCATCGAGGCGGGTGAATTCGTCTGTTTCTTGGGGCCGTCGGGTTGTGGCAAGACCACCTTGCTGCGCATCATCGCCGGGCTGGAGCAGCAGGACGACGGGCGCATTCTGCAAAAAGGCCGGGACATCTCTGGACTGCCTTCTTCGCAGCGCGACTTTGGCATCGTCTTCCAGTCGTATGCCTTGTTCCCCAACCTGAGCGTCAAAGACAACGTGGGTTATGGGCTCAAGGGCAAAGGCTGGAGCCGCAGCGCCATGGCCGACCGGGTGAAAGAACTGCTGGACCTGGTGGGTTTGCCCAACTCGGCCAGCCAGTACCCGGCACAACTCTCGGGCGGCATGCAGCAGCGCGTGGCGCTGGCCCGGGCGCTGGCCACGTCGCCCGGCCTGCTGTTGCTGGACGAACCGCTGAGTGCGCTGGACGCCAGGGTGCGCGCGCATTTGCGCACCGAGCTGCGCCACCTGCACCAGCGCCTGGGTGTGACGACCATCATGGTCACCCACGACCAGGAAGAGGCCCTGAGCCTGGCAGACCGCATCGTGGTGATGAACCAGGGCGTGATCGAGCAGGTGGGCTCGCCCCAGACGATTTACCAGAAGCCCTGCAGCGCCTTTGTGGCGGATTTTGTGGGCAAGACCAATCCCTTGCGCGCCCGCCTGATTGGCCCAGGGCGGGCCAGTTGGGAGGGCATGGAGCTGGCCTGTGAACATGCGCCCGGTCTGCCAGGCGACAGCGAGGTCACACTCACCTTGCGCCCTGAAGAGATCGTGCTGCACGACGCCCATGCACCCGAAACAGCCCATCCGGGCAACCGGGTGGACGCGATGGTGCAAGACCTGGAATTTCTGGGGGCGTTTTGTCGCGTCAGCATGCACTTGCCGGTGAACGGCCAGACCCTGATCGCCGATGTGCCGACCGCACAAGCGCTCCTGATGGGCTTGCATGCAAAACGCAGCATCTGGATCGACCTGCCGCCGCAACACATCCGTGTGTATGGCGACCCAGCCAGGGCCCACTGATGCTGGCGCGCTGGCAGCGGCTGGACCGCGACGACTGGTTGATGCGCCTGTGTGTGCTGCTGCTGGCCCTGTGGCTGGCGGTCACGCTGCTGCTGCCGCTGGGCACCTTGCTGATCAAGAGCTTTCGCAACGCCGACGGCGCCTGGGTGGGCCTGGGCAACTACCTCGCCTACTTCGCCACGCCCTCGCTGACACAGTCGCTCTGGAACAGCCTCTGGGTCTCCACGCTGATCACCGCGCTGGTGCTGCCATTGGCCTACCTGTATGCCTATGCGCTCACGCGCAGCGCCATGCCGGGCAAGACGGTATTCAAGGCCCTGGCCCTGATACCGATTCTGGCGCCCTCGCTGTTGCCCGCCATTTCCCTGATCTACCTGTTTGGCAACCAGGGGCTGCTCAAGGACTGGTTGTTCGGTGCGTCGATCTACGGGCCCATCGGCATCGTGATCTCGCAGGTTTTTTACTGTTTCCCTCACGCCCTGATGATCCTGGTGGTGGCGCTGTCCATGGCCGATGCGCGCCATTACGAAGCCGCCCGGGTATTGGGCGCTTCACCACAGCGCACCTTCTGGACCGTGACCCTGCCGGGCAGCAAGTACGGCCTGATCAGCGCCGGTTTTGTGGTCTTCACCCTGGCCATCACCGACTTCGGCATCGCCAAGGTGATCGGCGGGCGCTTCAACGTGCTGGCCACCGACATCTTCAAACAGGTGATCGGTCAGCAAAACTTCGAGATGGGCGCCGTGGTGGGCTTTGTGCTGCTGCTGCCCGCAGTGGTCGCTTTCGGCGCCGATCGCTGGGTGCAGCGCCGCCAGGTGGCCCTGCTCACCGCCCGAGCCGTTCCGCTGGTACCGACCCGTCACGCAACACGCGACTGGGGCCTGTGGCTGTTCTGTGCATTGGTCGCCGGCGCCATGCTGGTGATGCTGGGCATGGCGGTCTGGGCCTCGCTGGTCACGCGCTGGCCTTACAACCTGAGCCTCACGCTGGCCAACTACCAGTTTTCCGACTTTGACAGCGAGGGCTGGAAGGCCTGGCGCAACTCGCTGAGCATGGCCGCCTGGACCGCCGTGCTGGGCACCGCCATCATCTTCACGGGCGCCTATGTGATGGAGAAGACGCGCGGCTTTGTGCTGGTGCGCAACGCCACCCAGCTGATGGCCATGCTGTCCATGGCGGTGCCGGGGCTGGTGCTGGGCCTTTCGTACATCTTCTTCTTCAACGCCCCGGGGCATCCGCTGGGCTTCATCTACGGCACGCTGGCGATTCTGGTGGTGAACTCGATCGCCCACTTCTACACCGTCAGCCACATCACGGCCACCACCGCACTCAAGCAGCTCGACGCCGAATTCGAGGCGGTGTCCGCTTCGCTCAAGGTGTCGCTGGGCCGCATGTTTGCCCGCGTCACGGTGCCCGTCTGCATGCCTGCGGTGCTCGACATCAGCATCTACCTGTTCGTCAACGCCATGACCACCGTGTCGGCCGTGATCTTCCTCTACGGCTCCGAGACCAAGCTGGCGGCGGTCTCCATCATTCACATGGACGAAGCCGGATTCACCGCCGCCGCTGCTGCGATGGCGGTGGTCATCGTGGCCACCTCGGCGAGCGTGAAGCTGCTGCACAGCCTGCTGACGCGCCACCTGACGCGCAAGACACAGGCCTGGCGCGCCCGTTGAACCAGCCAGCGC
>JAABRN010000134.1 GCA_011390855.1 Hydrogenophaga sp.
CATTGACGAAGCGCAAAACCTCAGCGTGTCAGCGCTCGAATACTTGCGCATGCTGTCCAACATCAACGCCGACAAGGATCAACTGCTTCAGATGATCCTTGTGGGTCAGCCGCAGTTGCGCGACAACCTCAAGCGCCCCGAACTCACACAGTTTGCACAGCGCGTCGCGGTGGACTACTTCATCCCACCACTAGGAACGGTGGAAGTCGCTGATTACATTGAACACCGGCTTCGCGTCGCCGGGCGCGATCGCAAACTCTTCAGCCCGTTGGCAATGGCAAAAATCGGCAAGGCTGCACAAGGCATTCCCCGCAACATCAACACGCTTTGCGACATGGCGCTGGTTTATGGCTACGCCTATGAGGCTCGCGTCATTGACGTGCACATCATTGACGAGGTGCTCCATGATCGATCCCAATTTGGCGTGCTGGGCGACCAACCACCCACACAGGTGGGGGAAAATTTACCCGGGACGTGACGAATTTGTCAGACTTACGTTGTATTGCTGACGCGATAATGGCAGTTTAGGGGCATCGAGCCATGTGCCAGGAATCGCTGAGGACGGTGTGACGACGTTATCAACTTCAACCAACGACATTGCCATAGTTGGCATCGCTGCCCACCTTCCCGGCGCCACCGATCCACAGGTTTACTGGAACAACCTGCGCGAGGGCATTGAATCGATCCGGCGACTGAGCGAAGCTGAGCTGCTGGCAGCTGGCGAAAGCCCCGAGCGCATGCGGCACCGCAACTACGTGCCAGCCGCTGCGGTGCTCGATGGTTTCGAGCAGTTTGACGCCGACTTCTTCGGGTTCAGTCCCAAGGAAGCGGCCATCATGGATCCGCAACACCGCCAGTTCCTCGAAGTGGCCTGGGAGGCGTTGGAGAGTGCGGGCCATCCACCCGAGTCTTTCCCGGGCGCCATTGCGGTTTATGCCGGTTGCGGCATGGGCAGCTACTTCTACTTCAACATCTGCTCCAACCCGGACCTGGTGGCCAACACCGGCATGTTCCTGCTGCGCCACACCGGCAACGACAAGGACTTTCTCTCCACCCGGGTCAGCCACATCTTTGACCTCAAGGGTCCCAGCGTCAACATCCAGACCGCCTGCTCCACCTCCCTGGTGGCCGTGCACTACGCCTGTCAGGCGCTGCTGAGTGGTGAGTGCGACATGGCCCTGGCCGGTGGCGTGACCATCGAGTTGCCACACGCACGCGGCTATGTCTTCCAGGACGGAGAGATCCTCTCACCCGACGGTCACTGCCATGCCTTTGACCACCGCGCCCAAGGCACGGTATTCGGTTCGGGCGCAGGCGCTGTGGCGCTGCGCCGGCTGGAAGATGCGCTGAAAGACGGCGACCACATCTGGGCCGTCATCAAGGGCACGGCGGTCAACAACGACGGTGCGGCCAAAGCAGGCTATCTGGCCCCCAGCGTGGACGGACAGGCCAAGGCCATCGCAGAGGCGCAGGCCGTGGCAGGCGTGAGTGCAGACACCATCGACTACGTGGAATGCCACGGCACCGGCACCTACCTGGGCGACCCCATCGAGGTGGCCGCGCTGACCCAGGCGTTCCAGGAAACCACTTCCGAGAACGGCTTCTGCCGCATCGGCTCGGTCAAGACCAACATTGGCCACCTGGACACTGCCGCTGGCGTGGCCAGCCTGATCAAGGTGGCGCTGGCGCTCAAGCACCGCGAACTGCCTCCCAGCCTGGGATACGAGCGGCCCAACCCGTCCATCGACTTCGACGACAGCCCTTTTCAGGTCAACCACACACTGAGCCCCTGGGTTTCGCACAAGGGGCCGCGCCGCGCGGGTGTGAATTCCCTCGGCGTGGGCGGTACCAACGCACACGCCGTGCTGGAAGAAGCGCCTGAGGCGACGCCAAGTGAGCCGTCGGACTGGCCGTTCCAGTTGCTGGTGGTGTCGGGCCGCTCGCGCGCGGCGGTGGATGCGAACGCCAAGGCCTTGGCCAGGCACCTGCGTGCCCATCCCGAACAGCCCCTGGCCGACGTGGCCTTCACCCTCAAGCAAGGCCGTCGTGCGTTCGAGCACCGGCGCGTGCTGGTGGCCGAAACCCACGAGGAAGCCGCCACCCTGCTGGAAGGCTCCGACACCCGCCGCGTGTTCACCCACAGCCACCTGGGCGATGATCCCGAAGTGGTGTTCATGTTCCCGGGCGGTGGCGCCCAGTACGCTGGCATGGCGCGCGAGCTCTACGCGACCGAACCGGTGTTCCAGGACTGGATGGACCGCGGCCTGGACGTGCTGCAGCGCCAGCTGGACTACGACATTCGCGCACTGTGGCTGCCCGAACCTGGCCAGCACGCACAGGCGGTGGACAAGCTCAGGCGCCCTTCGGTGCAACTGCCGCTGATCATGATCGTGGAGTACGCGCTGGCGCAGCTGTGGATGTCGTGGGGGGTGAAACCCGCCGCCCTGGTGGGCCACAGCATGGGCGAGAACACGGCGGCCTGCCTGGCTGGCGTGATGTCGTTCGAAGACTGCATTGGCCTGGTGCTGCTGCGCGGCCAGCTGTTCGACACCGTGCCGGTGGGCGGCATGCTCAGCGTGCCGCTGCCCGCGGCCGAGGTGCGCGGCCTGCTGGGCAGCGAGCTGGACATGGCCAGCGTGAACGCACCCGAACTCTGTGTGGTGTCAGGCCCTCAGCATGCGCTGGACGCACTGGAAACCGCATTGCGTGCGCGTGAGGTCGAGCCCCAACGCGTCCAGATCGACATTGCCGCGCACTCGCGCATGCTCGAACCCATCCTGGGACGTTTTGAGGCCTACCTGCGCAGCATCCAGCTGAGTGCCCCCAAGCTGCCCATTCTCTCGAACCGCGATGGCCAGCCCCTGAGCGCCGCGCAGGCCACCGATCCGCTGTACTGGGTGGCGCACCTGCGCAACACGGTGCAGTTCGCCGATTGCCTTGCAACCCTGATGAAGGAGGGCGCGCGCGTGTACCTGGAGGTCGGCCCCGGCAAGACCCTGGGCTCGCTCGCGCAGGCCAATGGGGTGCCATCGGGCCAGGTGATCAATTCGCTGCGCCACGCCGAACACGCCATTGCCGACGATATGTGGTTTCTTGGCACGCTGGGGCGCCTTTGGGCCACCGGCGTGAAGGTCGACTGGGAACCCATCTGGGGGGAGGCCCGTCGCAACCGGGTACCGCTACCCACCTACGCTTTCCAGCGCAAGCCATACTTCATCGAACCGGGCGCGGCACGGGCGGCTGCTCCCGAAGCGGTTCAACTGGTTCGCACCGACGACGTGAGCCAGTGGGGCTACCAGCCCCGCTGGCGACCACGGCAGGCCGACGTGGAGATCGATGTTGCGCAAGAACTCGCCACGACGACACCGCAGAACTGGCTGGTGTTCATGGACGATGCCGGTCTTGGCGACAACCTGGTCTCCCGATTGCGCACTGCAGGGCACCGCGTGACAGTGGTGCGCGCGGGTGACATGTTTGCACGCGTGAGCGAGCACGAATACCTGCTGGCACCAGAGCGTGGCCGCGAGGGCTATGACGAACTGGTGCGCGACCTGGTGGCGACGGGCCACACGCCGCAGCAGATCGTGCACGCCTGGCTGGTCACACGGGACGAGCGCTTCCGACCGGGGAGCAGCTTTTTTCATCGCAACATCGAACAGGGCTTTTTCAGTCTGCTGTTTCTGGCCCAGGCCATGGCGGGTGAAAACCTGCCCAAACCCATTCACCTGACGGTGCTGAGCAGCGGTGCCGCCCGCGTGCGCGACGAGGCTTTGCCCTACCCAGAAAAAGCGACTGCCATGGGCCCTGCCCGCGTGGCACCGCGCGAGCTGCCAGGACTCACCTGCTCGGTGCTGGACGTGGTGCTGCCTGTGGCCGAGAAAGGCTGGCGCGCCAAAGCGGACACGGGCGCATTCAATGCCTTGGCCGAGCGCGTGCTCGAAGACCTGTTTGCCACGCCAAGCAACCGGGTGGTCGCCTTGCGGGCTGACAAACGCTTTGAGCTGGGCTTTGCACCATTGCCGCTGGCGCCCACGGCGGATCTGCCGGGCATGACAGAGGGCTGCGTCTGCATGCTCACTGGTGGCCTGGGCGGTATTGGACTCACGGTGGCCGAACGCCTGGCGCGCGAAAAACACGCCCGCCTGGTGCTGCTGGCGCGCCAGCCATTGCCTGCGCCCGAAACCTGGGACGCGCTGCTGCGCAGTGGCGATCCCCTGGACACCGTGGTGCAACGCATTCTGGCCGTGCGGCGACTTGAAGGCCTGGGTGCCGAAGTGATGGTGATCGCGGCCGATGTGTGCAATATGAAGGACATGCAGTCG
>JAABRN010000135.1 GCA_011390855.1 Hydrogenophaga sp.
GGCGCAGCGGGGCTGGCAAGGTCTGCACCCCGTGTTGTTCGCCGGCCACGTGGAGCCCTGTGCCCACCCGGACACGATCGCGCTCGCTGGCCAGTCCTTGCCTAGGGAGATCGAGGCGGTGTTGCGTGAACACGTGCGGCATCGCCCCGACCTCGCGCTCATCGTGCGTTACCACCCGAGCGACTGGTCGAGTTTCCCGCGCCTGCCCGACGAGCCGCGCGTGCACTTCAGCGAACCGCCCAATGAGCCCATTCACCCCCTGATCCTCGCGTCGCAAGCGGTGGTGGTGCAGACCTCCACAGTCGGGCTGGAAAGCGCGGTCGCGAGCAGACCCGTGATCTCGGTCGAAAATTCCCCCGCTGCCCACACCTGGTTCAGCCTGGCCAGGCAAGGTGTGGCCAGTCCGTGCGCCACACCGCAGGACCTGCCCGAGGCCATCACCCAGGCACTCAGTGGCAAGACCATAGGCGCTGACCCAGCGTTTCGCAGTGACGGCCACGCAGCGGCACGCGTGGCCCGGGTGGTCAGAGATGCGGCGGCGAAAGCCGCCCAAAACCACTTTTTTCCGGCCGCAGGTAGGACAGAATAGTGCTTTGGTTACACCCGCGAGCGTCAGGCACCCCAACATGCTGAAGAACTCCACCATCCTCATCACCGGCGGCACCGGCTCGTTTGGGCACACGTTTGTACCGATGACGCTGGCCCGCTACCAGCCGCGCAAACTCATCATCTACTCGCGCGACGAGATGAAGCAATGGGAGATGGCCAAGCTGTTCCAGGGTGACGACAGGGTGCGCTTCTTCATCGGCGATGTGCGCGACCGCGAACGCATGTACCGCGCGCTCGACGGCGTGGAATACGTGGTGCACGCGGCTGCCACCAAGATCGTGCCCACTGCCGAGTACAACCCGTTTGAATGTGTCAAAACCAATATCACTGGCGCCATGAATGTGATTGATGCCTGCATCGACACCAAGGTCAAGGGCGTAGTGGCGCTTTCGACCGACAAGGCGAGCAGCCCGATCAATCTGTATGGTGCAACCAAGCTCGTCTCCGACAAGCTGTTTGTGGCGGGCAACTCTTACGCGGGAGCCGATGGCTGCAAATTTTCGGTTGTGCGCTACGGCAACGTGATGGGTTCGCGCGGATCGGTCATTCCTTTTTTCCTCACGCAAAAGGGCAAAGGCTCGCTGCCCATCACCGACGAGCGCATGACGCGCTTCATGATCACGCTGAAACAGGGCGTTGAACTGGTCTGGCACGCTTTTGAGGACATGGAAGGCGGTGAGATCTACGTGAAGAAGATACCTTCCATGAAAGTAACCGACATCGCGCGTGCGGTGGATTCCGACGCGAAACACGAGGTTGTGGGCATTCGACCAGGCGAGAAGCTGCACGAGCAGATGATCAGCCCGGAAGACGCGCACTACACCTACGAATACCCGGAGCACTTCAAGATCCTGCCGGCCATCCACAGCTGGCACGAGGACTTCAAGCGCATCAAGAACGGTCAGCGTGTGCCCGAAGGCTTCGCCTACGCCAGCGACAGCAACAGCGAGTGGATGGACGTGCCCGCCCTACAGGCCTGGATCGCTGAACACCAGGACAAGATCGGCCGCATCTGAGCCCGCCCGCCATGGACGTCATCCCCTATGCCACCCAGTCGATCAACGAAGACGACATCGCTGCTGTTCAGGAGATCCTGACCTCGGGATGGCTCACACAAGGACCTGCAGGACCTCGCTTCGAGGAAGCTTTTGCTCAGCGTCACGGCGTGTCACATGCGGTGGCCGTGTCCAGTGCCACAGCCGGTCTGCACATCGCCTGTCTCGCGCTGGGAGCAGGTCCGGGCAAGACGGTTTGGACCAGTCCCAACAGTTTTGTGGCTTCGGCCAACTGCGCGCTGTATTGCGGTGCCGACGTGGATTTCGTGGACATCGACCCGCTCACGCGCAATATGAGCACGCCCGCGCTGAAGGCCAAGTTGGAGCAAGCCGAGCGCGGTGGCATGCTGCCCGCCGTGGTGATCCCAGTGCATTTCTCTGGCCTACCTTGTGACCTGGCGCCGATGCGTGCGCTGGCCGACCACTTTGGATTCAAGCTACTGGAAGACGCGTCGCACGCCGTGGGCGCGAGCTACCAGGCCCAGCCCATCGGAAGCCGCTACGCGGACGCCAGCGTGTTCAGCTTTCACCCGGTCAAGATCATCACCACCGGCGAAGGTGGCATGGTGACCACCCAGGATGCTGCACTCGCGCGCCGACTGCAGCTCTTGCGCTCCCACGGCATTACCCGAAACGCAGATGAGATGTCACTGCAAGGCCCGATGCCGGGCCCCTGGTATTACGAGCAGGTGACCTTGGGCTTCAACTACCGCATGACCGACATCCAGTCCACCCTGGGCTACATGCAGCTGCAGCGCCTGGACCAGTTTCACATCGCGCGCGAGCGCCTAGCCGAGCGCTACGATCAGCAGCTCGCCCACCTGCCCCTGAAGCTGCCGGTGCGTGCGCCCAGCGATGCGTCGACGGCTCGTTCTTCCTGGCATCTGTATGCGGTGGAGGTCGTACCCGGCCCCGGTGTGGCGGACCGCGAGACGGTCTTCAAGCGCCTGTGGGACGAAAGGATCGCCGTCAATGTGCACTACATCCCGATTCACACCCAGCCTTTTTTCCGGGCGCGCGGCTTTCGCGCAGGGCAGTTCCCAGCGGCCGAGGCCTACTACGCTCAAGCCCTGTCGATCCCGCTGTACCCCGCGCTCACCGATGCGCAGCAAGACTACGTGGTCGCGCAACTGACCCAGGCTTTGAAGGCATGAACACCGTCATCATCGTGCAAGCGCGCATGACCTCGACCCGGCTCCCGGGCAAGGTGTTGCTTCCCCTGGGCGGTGAGCCCATGCTGACGCGATTGGTCGAACGCCTGAAGCGCGTGCACCGTACCGATCAGATCGTCATCGCGACCACCACCAACGCCACCGATGAGCCCATCGTCGACCTGTGCCGCCAGCTCGGCGTCCACTGCCACCGCGGCAGCGAGCTCGATGTGCTGGCCCGCTACGCCGAGGCCGCTCGCGTCCACCAGGCCGATGTGGTGGTGCGCATCACCTCCGATTGCCCACTGATCGACCCAGCCCTGGTCGACGACGTGATCGTGCGCTTCCAGCGAGGCGATGCCGACTGCGTCTCCAACATGCGGCCACCCACCTGGCCTTTCGGCATGGCGGTGGAGGTGTTCAGCGCCAGCGCGTTGGCCGAGGCCCACGCCGAAGCAACCCAGGCCGCCGAGCGGGAACACGTCACGCCCTATCTCTACGCACATCCGCAGCGCTACCGCCTGCACAACGTCGCCAGCCCGAACGACCTCAGTGGCCAGCGCTGGACGGTGGACACGCCGGAAGACTACGAGCTCGTGCGGCGCCTGTTCGATACCGTGTTTCCCGATCATCCCGAGTTCACCCTGGCCGACCTGCTCGCCGCCATGCAGGCCCACCCCGACTGGCTGATGATCAACCAGCACGTGCGACAAAAGCCAGCCACCGAATTCCAGACTACTTAAGAGCCCAACCCATGAGCTTCCAGACCGCGCAAGAGGCCTTCTGGGCCGGCGACTTCGGCACCGATTACATCCAGCGCAACCAGGGCGACGCCCTGCTCGCGTCCAACCTCGACTTCTTCGGCAAAGCGTTGCGCCAAGCGCGTGGCATCCAGAGCTGCATCGAGTTCGGTGCCAACATCGGCATGAACCTCAAAGCCCTGAAGCTGCTGCACCCGGGAATCGACGCCCACGCCATCGAGATCAACGCCGAAGCCGCCAAGCAACTGGGCACCGTGATTCCGCCAGACCACGTGCACAACAGCTCCATCCTGAATTTCACACCCGCCCGCCGGTGGGACCTGAGCCTCATCAAGGGCGTGCTCATCCACATCAACCCCGAGGTGCTGCCACAGGTGTACGACAAGCTGGTCGCAGCCACCGGCCGCTACCTGATGGTGGCCGAGTATTACAACCCGGCGCCCGTGGCCATTCCCTACCGCGGCCACACCGATCGCCTGTTTAAACGCGACTTCGCTGGCGAGATCATGGACCGTCACCCCGCGCTGCAGCTGGTGGACTACGGCTTCGCCTACCGGCGCGACCCCAACTTCCCGCAGGACGACATCACCTGGTTCCTGATGGAAAGACGCTGACCCGCCACCACGAGCGCCCGACATGCTGACCTACTGCCAACACTGCGTGATGCCGGACACCAAGCCGGACCTGCAACTCGATGAACACGGCGTGTGCAACGCCTGCCGCAGCTACGAGCGCCGTAA
>JAABRN010000267.1 GCA_011390855.1 Hydrogenophaga sp.
AGATTATAAAATTGATAGCTTATGCCGCATACCAGGACGTTCAAATGACAGTGATAGCCGTGGCGCTGCACCTGGCCGGATTCCTTGCGCCTGCCTTGGTGACGGGTTTGTTGTTGTGGCTGGCCGCCGGTCTATGGCGAGCCAGACACCGTCGGGGCCTGGGTCTGGGGCTGCTGATGCTGGCGGGAGCGGTGGTGCTTTTCGCAGGGCTGGCTTATTTCGGGCGCGACGGCAAGATGGCGACCTATGCCGCTCTGGTGCTCGTACAGGGCACCCTGGTCTGGTGGCTGCGCAGGCGCTGAGCGCCGCCTGTTCGAACCCTACGCCGCTTCGCGGCCCGGCGCAAACAGGTCGACGCGGTCTGTGATCACGCCATCGATGCCCAGATTCAGCAATCGCTCCACCGCCCATTCGTCGTTGACGGTGTAGGCCAGGGTGCGCATCCCGGCCTGGGTGGCCTGAGAAATGGTGGCCTTGTCCCACAGTGCGTGGTTGCAAACGATGGCCACACAGCCCAAATCCGTCGCCACGTTCAGCCAGCCGTCCCACAAGGTGTCGAGCAACAGCCCCCGCGGCAGATCGGGCGCCGCCTCTTTGGCTCCCATCAGGGCCTCAGGCTGAAAGGAAGTCAAAAGCGGTGGCGCAGCCGAGGAAGTGGTCCACAGCGCCTTTGCCGCTTTGGCAACTGCCACGCCCGTGGCCCTCTCCAGGCCGGGCGTGGGCTTGATCTCGATGTTCAGCATGAACGCATTGGCCAGGCAAAACCCCGCCACCGCACCCAGTGTGGGGAGTGGTTCGCCTGCAAAGGCGCGGGAGTGCCAGGCGCCCGCATCGAGCTGGCTGAGGTGGTGCCATTTGTGGTGCCCACCAGTGCCTTCTCCATTGGTGGTTCGCTGCAGGGTGGCGTCGTGCATCAGGAATACCACGCCGTCGGCGCTCAGCTTGGCGTCACATTCGAACATGCGGTAGCCGTGGAGCGCACCGACGCGGAAGGCAGCGAGGGTGTTTTCTGGTGCAAGTTTGCCTGCACCCCGATGGGCGATCCAGCGTGGATAGGGCCAGGGAGCGGCTGCCTGCGGGGTGACTGACCTCATTGCCGTTTGCCTGTTTGGACATCAAACCAGTGCACCCGGTCTTCCCGGGGCTGCGCGAAAATGGTGCTGCCCACTTCCGGCGCACCCTGGTCTTCGTGTGTGCGGATGATGAGCTGCTCATCACCCAGGCGCGCGTGCACCAGGCGTTCGGCGCCCAGCAGTTCCACGGTCTCTACCTGCAAGGCCCACCCGCCGGTTCCAATGTCGAGGTGCTCAGGCCTGATGCCCAGCAGGCTGCCCGGGCGGCCACCTGGTGCATGCTTCAAGAGGTTCATGGGGGGCGAGCCAATGAAGCTGGCCACAAAGGTGGTGGCGGGGCGGGAATACACCTCTTCCGGCGTGCCGAACTGCTCCATGTTGCCGGCATTCATCACGATCATGCGCTGGGCCAGCGTCATCGCTTCCACCTGGTCGTGGGTAACGAACAGTGAGGTGATGCCAAGCTCGCGGTGCAGTTTCTGGATCTCCAGGCGTGTCTGGGCTCGCAGCTTGGCATCGAGATTGGACAGCGGTTCGTCGAACAGAAAGACCTGGGGTTGGCGCACGATCGCGCGGCCCATGGCCACGCGCTGGCGCTGGCCGCCCGAGAGTTCGCGCGGTTTTCGGTTCAGCAGGTGGCCCAGTTCCAGAATACCGGCAGCCTTGTCCACTCGCGCCTTGATCTCGTCAATCGGTACCTTTTTGATCTTCAGGCCGTAGGCCATGTTGTCGAACACGCTCATGTGGGGGTACAGCGCGTAGTTCTGGAACACCATGGCGATGTCGCGTTCCGCCGGTTCCAGCCCGTTGACCACCCGCGGGCCGATGGCGATTTCACCGCCGCTGATTTCTTCCAGACCGGCCACCATGCGCAGCAGCGTGGACTTGCCGCACCCCGAGGGGCCCACGATGACGATGAATTCTCGATCGGCAATTTCGGCGTTCACGCCGTGGATCACCTGCAGTTCGGTTTTGCCTGAGCCATAGCGCTTGGTGACGTTGCGCAGGGAGATGGATGCCATGGGAATTCTGAATTTTTTGGAGAGATTGGACTGCGATCGAAGGTTTCCTGGAGCTATTTCTCCGTATCCACCAGCCCCTTGACGAACCAGCGCTGCATGACCATGACCACCAAGGCCGGGGGCAGCATCGCGAGGATGGCCGTGGCCATGACCACGTTCCATTCGGTATAGGACTCACCAGCGATCAGGCGCTTGATGCCCATGACCACCGGGTACATGGATTCGTCCGTGGTCACCAGCAGTGGCCAGAGATACTGATTCCAGCCGTAGATGAACTGGATCACGAAGAGTGCTGCGATCGAGGTTTTGGACAACGGAATCAGCACGTCCTTGAAGAAGCGCATCGGGCCCGCGCCGTCCATGCGGGCGGCTTCCACCAGTTCGTCCGGCACAGTGAGGAAGAACTGCCGGAACAGGAAGGTGGCGGTGGCCGATGCAATCAGTGGAACGGTCAGTCCCGCATAGGTGTTGAGCATGCCCAGATTGGCCACCACCTCGTAGGTGGGGCCGATACGCACTTCGACTGGCAGCATCAGGGTGACAAAGATCATCCAGAACACCAGCGTGCGAAACGGGAATCGGAAGTAGACGATGGCAAAGGCCGACAGCAGCGAGATCGCGATTTTCCCAATGGTGATGATCAGGGCGCTGACCAGACTCACCCACATCATGGGTGCCGCAGCGGGGATCTGGCTCCCTGCGCTTGTCATGCCGCCGAACAGGGCTGTTTTGTAGGTCTGCAGCATGTTGTCACCGGGAATCAGCGACATGGGAAATGCTTGCGCGATCTGTTCAGAAGTCTGGGTGGAGCCGACCAGCGTGATGTACAGCGGAAACCCCACCACCAACACGCCAAGCAGCAACACCACATGTGAAAGGACCGTAAGGCCAGGGCGTTTTTCGATCATGGTGCAGTCCGGGTGCAGAGGGGAAGTTCAACCAGAACGCCGCCGATCCGGCTCTGCTGGTCGGCCAGCGTTGCTCCCTGGGGGGTGACGACGAAGTCGGCGCGGGGGGGGCTCATTCAGTAGTTCACTTTCTTTTCGACAAAGCGGAACTGGATGACGGTGAGCGTGATGACCACCACCATCAACACCACCGACTGCGCGGCGGAGCCGCCCATGTCCAGGGCCTTGAAGCCGTCGTAGTAGACCTTGTAGACAAGAATGGCCGTGTCTTTGCCCGGGCCGCCCTGAGTGGTGGCGTCGACGATGCCGAAGGTGTCGAAGAACGCGTAGACGATGTTGATCACCAGCAGGAAAAAAGTGGTGGGTGAGAGCAGCGGAAACACGATGGACCAGAAACGCCTCCAGGGCCCGGCACCATCGATGGCCGCAGCCTCGATCAGCGACTTGGGGATCGACTGCAGCCCCGCCAGGAAGAACAGGAAGTTGTAGGAGATCTGCTTCCACACCGCCGCCGCCACGATGAGCGTCATGGCGTGGTCGGAATCCAGCAGGTGGTTCCATTCAATGCCGACCGCGCGAAGGTAGTAAGCCACCACGCCCATGGGTGAGGCAAACATGAAGAGCCACAGCACACCCGCGACCACCGGGGCCACCGCGTAGGGCCAGATCAGGAGGGTTTTGTAGACAGATGAGCCTTTCAGCACGCGGTCGGCGTACACCGCCAGCAGCAGGGCGATCGACAGGCCGATCACGGCCACCAGCAGCGAGAACACCGCTGTGGTCTTGAACGACTCAAGGTAGGTGCTGTCGTCCCAGAGGCGCTGGAAGTTTTCCATGCCAACGAACTCGGTGGACATGCCAAACGGGTCCTGGGTCAGGAAACTTTGGTAGAGCGCTTGCGCAGCGGGCCAGAAAAAGAACACCAGCACCACCGCCATCTGCGGTGCCACCAGGGCCCAGGGGAGCCATGTGGATTTGAAACGTACGCGTTTTTCCATGAGGTGCCCACTGGGTGAGTGAGAAGGAATCCGACAGGGTGAGTCAACGAAAAACCCGCCCCGTCCGGGGTGGCCGGCGCTGGGGCGGGTAGGGCGCCGTCAAGCGCCCGGAAGGGTGGAGATTATCAGGACTTGTTGGCGCGCTCGAAGCGTTCGAGTTGCTCATTGCCGCGCTTGACGGCAGAGTCGAGCGCTTCTTTGGCCGACTTCTTGCCAGCCCAGACCTGCTCCAGCTCTTCGTCGTTGATGGTGCGGATCTGCACGAAATTGCCCAGGCGGATGCCGCGCGACTTGTCAGTGGTCTTGCGGATCATCTGGGTCACGGATACATCGGTACCGGGGTTCTGCTTGTAGAAACCGCTGCTGTCTGTGAGCTTGAACGATTCCACCGTGACAGGGAGGTAGCCGGTGCGCTGGTGGCTCTTCGCGGCCTCTTCAGGCTTGGACAGGTGCGCAAAGAACTGGGCGACACCTTTGTACTCTTCCGCTTTTTTGCCCGACATCACCCACAGGCTTGCGCCGCCGATGACGGTGTTCTGCGGTGCGCCTTGCACGTCGGGGTAGAAGGGAAGGGTGCTGATGCCGCTTTCAAACTTGGCGTTGCGCTTGATGTTGCCGTACAGCGCAGAAGATCCGGTGGTCATGGCGCATTCGCCCGAGACGAAGGTGGCGTCGGCTGCGTTGCCGCGGCCCTTGTAGACGAACAGGCCGGTCTTGGCCATGTTGGCCAGGTTTTCGATGTGCCGCACGTGCAACGGGCTGTTGAAGTTCAGGCGCGCGTCCATGCCGCGCATGCCATTGCCCTTGGTGGCGAATTCGGTGTTGTGCCAGGCAGAGAAGCTCTCCAGCTGGGTCCAGCTCACCCAGCTGGTGGTGAACGGGCACTTGTGACCAGCTGCCTTGAGCTTGCCAGCCGCCAGGGCCACTTCCGGCCAGGTCTTGGGAGGGGCCTCAGGGTCCATGCCGGCCGCTTTGAAGGCGTCCTTGTTGTAGTGGAACACCGGCGTGGAGCTGTTGAACGGGAAGCTCAGCATCTGGCCGTTGGGGGCGGTGTAGTAGCCTGCCACCGCAGGTACGTAAGCCGCCGGGTCGAATGTCACGCCGGCGTCGCTCATGATCTTGCCCACTGGCACGATGGCGCCCTTGCTGGACATCATGGTGGCGGTGCCCACTTCAAACACCTGCAGGATGTGAGGTGCGTTGCCTGATCGGAACGCGGCGATTGCAGCCGTCATGGATTCGTCGTAGCTGCCCTTGAAGGTGGGAACAATCTTGTACTGGGTCTGGCTGCCGTTGAAATCCTTGGCCAGGTCGTTGACCCATTCGCCCAGGGCGCCACCCATTGAGTGCCACCACTGGATTTCGGTCTGAGCATGTGCAGGGGTGCTGAGGAAGGCGGCCAGCGCCAATGCGCTCGCAGCAGGAAGAAGGTTCTTGTGCATGGTTGCTCCTGAAAAATCGTTTGGAAGGCCGAAGCCTAGCGGTCGAATGTGACAATTTGATTGCATACAGTTTTCCAGGCCATGACAACAGGGTTTCCACAGGGGTGGTGGGTGTATGTTGCGCTGCGGTACCATCTTGGGCTACCCACAGTCATGCTGGCGACTGCCACACAGATGAACGCTCCGACACCGCTCTCGCTTCTCGCCACGGCAACCGACGACGCGCCGCGTTTGCGCGAAATCCCCTACAACTACACGTCTTTCTCTGACCGTGAAATTGTGATGCGGCTGCTGGGCGAGCGAGCCTGGGCACTGCTGGACGAGTTGCGCGGTGAGCGTCGCACCGGGCGTTCGGCGCGGATGCTGTACGAAGTGCTCGGTGATGTCTGGGTGGTTCAGCGCAATCCTTACTTGCAGGATGACCTGCTCGATACCCCCAAGCGCCGCAAGCAACTGGTGGATGCCTTGCATCACCGTCTGGGCGAGGTGCAGAAGCGGCGTACACCGCAGGATGACGCTGGACGTGACGCCCTGGTTGCTGAACTGCTTGAAGCGGCCAAAGTGGCTGTCGACCAGTTCGCAGGTTCGTTTGAAGAAATGGCGGCTTTGCGACAGCGGGCCACCAAGGCACTGCGCAAGCTGACCGCCCGCGACAACATCAAATTCGACGGGCTCTCGCGTGTCTCGCATGTGACCGATGCCACCGACTGGCGGGTTGAATACCCGTTTGTGGTGCTCACGCCAGACACCGAAGTCGAGATGGCCGCATTGGTCAAGGGGTGCTTTGAACTCGGGTTGACCATCATCCCTCGTGGAGGCGGCACAGGCTACACCGGTGGTGCCATTCCACTGACCTGGAAGAGCGCGGTGATCAACACCGAAAAGCTCGAAGCCATGACCGAGGTCGAATGGGTTGCCGTACCGGGCCATGACAAACCCTTGCCCACTGTATGGACCGAAGCGGGGGTGGTGACCCAGCGCGTGGCAGACGCCGCCGAGAGGGCCGGGCATGTGTTCGCGGTGGACCCGACTTCGGCCGAAGCGTCCTGTATCGGCGGCAACATTGCCATGAACGCTGGCGGAAAAAAGGCGGTGCTTTGGGGCACGGCCCTCGACAACCTGGTGAGCTGGCGTATGGTCACGCCGCAGGCAGAGTGGCTGGAAGTGACCCGTCTCGACCACAACCTCGGCAAGATCCATGATGCCGACGTGGCCACCTTCGAGCTTCAGTATTTCCAGGCCGACGGCAAGACCCTGCTTCGTACCGAGCGCCTGGCCATTCCGGGCAAGACATTCCGCAAGGAAGGCCTGGGCAAGGACGTGACAGACAAATTCCTGAGCGGTCTGCCGGGCATCCAGAAGGAAGGTTGCGATGGACTGATCACCAGCGCACGCTGGGTGGTGCACCGCATGCCGGACCATGTGCGCACCGTATGCCTTGAGTTTTTCGGCAATCCCAAGGACTGCGTGCCGTCGATCGTCGACATCAAGGACTTCATGTTCGGCGAAATGAAGCGCCCAGGTGGCGCCATTCTGGCCGGCCTGGAGCATCTGGACGACCGCTACCTCAAAGCGGTGGGCTACGCCACCAAGAGCAAGCGCGGCACCTTGCCCAAGATGGTGCTGGTGGGTGACATCGTGGGCGATGACGCCGACGCAGTCGCGCGCGCCACGAGCGAGGTGATCCGACTGGCCAACTCGCGCAGCGGCGAAGGTTTTGTTGCCATCAGCCCGGAAGCGCGCAAGAAATTCTGGCTCGACCGCAAGCGCACGGCGGCCATCAGCAAGCACACCAACGCTTTCAAGATCAACGAAGACGTGGTGATTCCGCTGCCCCGCATGGGCGAATACACCGAAGGCATTGAGCGCATCAACATCGAATTGTCGTTGCGCAACAAGCTCAGGCTCTGTGAATCCCTGGAATCGTTCTTTACACGCGGCCACCTTCCGCTGGGCAAAAGCGACGACGCCAATGACATTCCCAGCGCCGAACTGTTGGAAGACCGTGTGCAACAGGCGCTCGCCCTGGTGAGGGAGGTGCGCGCACTCTGGGCTGGCTGGCTGCGCGATGTGGACGCGCTGTTTCCGCAGTTGCAGGACCACCGCCTGCGTGCGAGCTGGAAGACACAGATCCGCGCGCCGTTGCAAGGCATTTTTGCTGGCGCGGCGTTTGGCCCCATCCTGACGGAATGCAATGCCATTCACCAGCGCGTGCTCAAGGGGCGGGTGTGGGTGGCCTTGCACATGCATGCCGGCGACGGCAACGTGCACACCAACATCCCGGTCAACAGCGACGACTACGAAATGCTGCAGACCGCGCACGAAGCCGTGAGCCGCATCATGGTGCTGGCGCGCAGCCTGGATGGCGTGATTTCTGGTGAGCATGGCATTGGCATCACCAAGCTGGAATTCCTGACAGACGATGAATTGCGCCCGTTTGCAGAGTACAAGGCGAAGGTGGACCCTGAAGGCCGATTCAACAAGGGCAAACTGCTGCGCGAATTTGCCGGCACGCCCGCGCTCGCCCACGACGCCAGTCTGCGCAGCGCTGACCTCAGCAACGCCTACACTCCCAGCTTCGGTTTGATGGGGCACGAGTCGCTCATCATGCAGCGCAGCGAGATCGGCGCCATCGCGGACAGCGTCAAGGACTGCCTGCGCTGTGGCAAGTGCAAACCGGTGTGCGCCACCCACGTGCCACGCGCCAACCTGCTGTACAGCCCGCGCAACAAGATCCTGGCCACGTCACTGCTGGTGGAGGCCTTTCTTTACGAGGAGCAGACGCGCCGAGGCATCAGCATCAAGCACTGGGAAGAGTTCGAAGACGTGGCCGACCATTGCACGGTGTGCCACAAATGCCTGAGCCCGTGTCCGGTCGATATCGACTTTGGCGACGTGACCATGAACATGCGCAACTTGTTGCGCAAGATGGGAAAGAAGAGCTTCAGGCCTGGCAATGCCGCAGCCATGTTCTTCCTGAATGCATCGAACCCCGAGACCATCAAGCTCATGCGCACGGCGATGGTGGGTGTGGGGTTCAAGGCCCAGCGACTGGCAAACGATCTGTTCAAACGCGTGGCGCGCAAACAGACCAGCGCGCCACGGGCCACGCTGGGTGCTGCGCCCATCAAGGAACAGGTGATCCACTTCATCAATAAGAAGATGCCAGGCGGATTGCCCAAAAAGACGGCCCGCGCGCTGCTGGATATCGAGGACAAGGATTACGTCCCCATCATCCGCAACCCTCAGGCCACCACGGCTGAGACGGAGGCGGTGTTCTATTTCCCTGGCTGCGGTTCCGAACGTCTGTTCAGCCAGGTGGGTCTGGCCACCCAGGCCATGCTGTGGCATGCAGGCGTACAGACCGTGTTGCCACCAGGCTACCTTTGCTGTGGCTATCCCCAGCGCGGAAGCGGCCAGTTCGACAAGGCCGAGAAGATGATCACCGATAACCGGGTGCTGTTCCACCGCGTGGCCAACACGCTGAACTACCTGGACATCAAGACAGTGGTGGTGAGTTGCGGTACCTGCTACGACCAGTTGCAGGGGTATGAATTCGACAAAATATTCCCCGGCTGCCGCATCATCGACATCCACGAGTACCTGCTGGAAAAGGGCATTACGTTGCCAGCCGGGCAGGGGGGGTATCTCTACCACGACCCCTGCCACACGCCGATGAAGCTGCAGGACCCGATGAAAACGGTCAAGGCTCTGCTGGGCGACAACGTGGTGGAAAGCAAGCGCTGCTGCGGCGAAAGTGGCACCCTGGGTGTGACCCGGCCCGACATCTCCACCCAGATCCGTTTCCGCAAGGAGGAAGAGATCAAGAAGGGCGAGGCCCAGTTGCGCGCTGCAGGCACCGTGGGCGCCCAGGACAACATCAAGATGCTGACCTCTTGCCCCAGTTGCCTGCAGGGTCTGAGCCGCTATGGCGACGATTTGAAGAATGGCTTGCTCGAAGCCGACTACATCGTGGTCGAGATGGCCAACCAGATCCTGGGCAAGGACTGGCTGCCCGAGTACGTGGCGGCCGCGAATCAGGGTGGTATTGAGCGAGTGCTGGTTTGACTGTGAATACCCCTGCGCCGCCTTCGGCGTCACCCCCCAAGGGGGCGATACCAGTGGCCCGGCAAAGCCGGTTCCACGGTATCTCTGGACGAAGGCATTTCGCGCCGGAGGTGCTCTGCTTTCTTTGGGGCCTCACCCCCGCAACCTGAACCAGGAGTACTGACATGGCCGGACTAGACAAAGATACCCCGACACCGCAGGACATCACCTTGCACGGCGCTTCGCGCGTGCTTGAGGTGGGCTTTTCTGACGGTCAGACCTTCCGTATTCCCTTTGAGTTGATGAGGGTGTTTTCGCCCTCTGCAGAGGTGCAGGGCCATGGGCCTGGACAGGAAGTGCTGCAAACCGGAAAGCGGGAGGTGGGTGTTCTGGGTTTGGAGCCGGTGGGCAACTATGCGGTGCAGCCGACGTTCAGCGATGGCCACGATTCCGGGATTTATTCTTGGGACTACTTGTACTTTCTGGGATCGAAACAGGACGAATTGTGGGCGGATTACAACGCGAGGCTGCAGGCCGCGGGCGTTGATCGCGATTCGTCCATGCCCGAAAAGGGCGGGCATGGCTGCAGCAGTCACTAGACGCTAACATCACATCATGGCCAGTACTCACTTCGGTTTCAAGACGGTCGACGAGCGCGAGAAGGCGCAGCGTGTGCGCAGCGTGTTCGACTCCGTCGCGCCCAAATACGATGTGATGAACGACCTCATGTCCGGGGGGCTTCATCGCTTCTGGAAGCGTTACACGCTCACCGTGGCGAACCCTCAACCAGGCGATCGGGTGCTTGACATCGCCGGAGGCACCGGGGATTTGTCCCTGGCATTCTCAAAAAAGGTGGGGGGCACCGGCCGCGTGGTGCACACCGACATCAACGAAAGCATGCTGCGCGAAGGGCGCAATCGCCTGATCGACATGGGCGTCGTGTTGCCCACACTGGTGTGCGATGCCGAGCAACTGCCTTTCGCCAACGACTCTTTTGATTTCGTGTCGGTGGCATTTGGTTTGCGGAACATGACGAAGAAGGAACTTGCACTGGGCGAAATGTATCGGACGCTCAAGCCGGGGGGCAAGTTGCTGGTACTGGAGTTCTCGAAAGTGGCGCAGCCGCTGGAAAAGGCCTACGACTGGTACTCCTTCAACATCTTGCCCAAACTTGGAAAATGGGTCGCGAAGGACGAAGAAAGTTACAGGTACCTGGCGGAATCCATCCGCATGCATCCGGGTCAGGAAGCCTTGCGGCAGATGATCAAGGAAGCAGGCTTCGGGCATGTGGATGTTCACAACCTGAGTGCCGGTGTGGTGGCTTTGCATGTGGGAATCAAGTGTTGATGGACCTTGCCGAAAACAAGGTCTGGTTGGAAAAGTTTCATTTACGGGGACAAATGGCGATGAACAAGTTGTGGTCAGTGGTGTTGGTTTGTGCGCTGGTGGTCGGCACGCAGGACGCTCTTGCAAAGCGCATGGGCGGCGGTTTTTCATTCGGTAAGCAGTCGGGCAATGTGACGCAGCGCAACACAACGCCGCCCGCGCAACAACAGACGGCCCCTCAACAGGCCCCTGCGCAAAATGCAGCCGCTCGCCCTGCATCGGCTGCGCCGGCCGCCGCCGCTGCCCCCAAACGGCCCTGGGGCGCCATGGTGGGTGGCCTGGCTGCAGGTCTGGGTCTGGCTTGGCTGGCTTCAGCACTGGGCTTTGGCGAGGCCTTTGCCCAGTTCCTGCTGTTCGCACTGATTGCCGTGGTGGTGATGGTCGTCATTGGAATGGTCATGCGCAGCCGCCAACCGGCCAGTCGCAATGGTGGCCTCGCTTACCAGGGCGCTTCTCCAATGCAGACAGGTGGTGCAGGCGACGCCCTCACCCCCCGCAGCTACAGCCCTCAAAACGTCGGCAACGACGCGTCGGCCCGTCCATGGGAGCGTGCAGGCGCAGCCCCTGACAGCGGGTCAGGGGCACTGGGTGGTTCCATGATCGGCTCAGCCCTCGCGGGCTCCCAATCCTGGGGCGTACCCCAGGATTTCGACCAGGAAGGTTTCCTGGCAGCTTCGAAAGGCAACTTCATCCGGTTGCAAGACGCCTGGGACCGCTCCGATATGGTCAGCCTGCGTGCCATGATGACCGACGACATGCTGGAGCAGATCAAGCAACAACTCGCAGATCGGGAGCAAGAAAGCGGCGGCGCTGTGAGCAAGACCGAGGTGGTGGTGCTGGACGCGCAGTTGCTCGGCATCGAAGAGATGGAATCCGAATACATGGCCAGCGTGGAGTTCTCCGGCTTGATCCGGGAAGACGAGTCTGCCGGCCCGAACCCTTTCCGCGAGGTCTGGAACATCACCCGACCCAAGGCAGGTCCCGGTGGCTGGCTGGTGGCGGGTGTGCAGGCGCTGCAGTAAACGAGGCGAGCGATTCATACAAAAAAAGGGGCATTCGAAGTGCCCCTTTTTTGTTGCGTTGCGCAGCTGATCGGGGTTGCCGCAAGAGGTTGGCAGCTCATGGGAGCGGGCTTGCCTGCGAATCGGCTGACGCTGGAGCATCGATTGCATTGCTCTGGACCGAGTGACAGGGCCTTCCAGGCAGAATGTTTTGTAAGGCGGGATATCCGTCAAAATCGAGACGCCATGAAAAACGAAACCCATACTTCTTCAGCTGCTTCTGACAACGCAGGCAGCAACCCCGCACAGTTTCTCCAGTCGGTGCTGGCAGCCCTTCGCCCGCCTGAATGGGTTGTCGACGAACTGCAGAACCGAATCGTGCTTTTCTTGAATCATGTGTTGATGCAGGAGAAGGCGGCCCAAGACCGGTTGCGCCGGCAAAAGGGGAAGGCGGTGCGCATTCAGTGGGGTGACTTTCACCTCACGCTGGCACCTACCGCAGCAGGCCTGCTGGAGCGCTGTTCTCCCGACACGAAGCCTGAGCTGAGCATGACACTCACCCAGACTTCGCCGCTGTCGCTGGCCCAGAGCGTATTGGCCGGGAAGAAGCCCGGCGTGGACATTCAGGGTGACGTACAACTGGCGGCCGAAGTGGCCTGGTTGGTGGACAACGTGCGGTGGGATGTGGAAGAAGATCTCTCGCGTTTCGTAGGCGATGCACCAGCCCACACGCTGGGTAAATTCGCTCGTGCTGCTGCGCAGGCGTTGAAGTCATTTTTGGCTCGATTGCCCGATGGACTCGCTGCGCGTTCCCCTTTTTCTCCCGCTTCGCCAGTCACGCCAGCACCTTCAGTCACGCCAACCACCGATCCCGCCGGGCCTGAAGCCAGAAGCGAAGGCGGAACGGCAGCATGACGCGGCTCTTTCGCGGCATCTTCATTGTTTGGGTGGTTTTGCGGTATGGCCTGGATGAGCTGGTGCTCTCCAGTTTTCAGCGGCCAGGGCTGCGCCTCCTGACCCGGATCGTATCGATTGGCCGAGATCTCAGGAGCCCGCGCGGTGAGCGCCTGCGTCTGGCGCTGGAGCGTCTGGGTCCGATTTTTGTGAAGTTTGGTCAGGTGCTGTCCACGCGGCGCGACTTGCTGCCTGCAGACATCGCAGACGAGCTGGCCCGACTGCAGGACCGGGTGCCCCCGTTCCCCAGTGCGGTGGCGGTCGCCACCATCGAGCGTGCCTTCGGTAAACCCCTGGACTCGGTTTTCAGTCATTTTGAGCAGGTCCCGGTGGCCAGTGCGTCCATTGCGCAAGTGCACTTCGCCACCCTGCGCAGCGGCCGCCACGGTGGGCGAGAGGTGGCGGTGAAAGTACTGCGGCCGAACATGTTGCCTGTGATCGAGAAGGATCTCAGCCTCATGCGGATGATGGCGGGCTGGGTGGAGAAATTGTCAGCCGATGGAAAACGCCTGAAGCCGCGTGAGGTGGTTGGCGAGTTCGACAAATACCTGCACGACGAGCTCGATCTGGTGCGTGAGGCATCCAATGCCGCCCAGTTGCGCCGCAACATGCAGGGCCTGGAGCTGGTCCTCATTCCGGAAATGTTGTGGGACTACTGCCACACCGAAGTGATGGTGATGGAGCGCATGCATGGACTGCCCATCAACCGGGTGGAAGAGCTCCGTCGACTGGGGGTGGACATCCCGAAACTGGCCCAAGACGGGGTGACCATATTTTTCACCCAGGTGTTCCGTGACGGTTTCTTTCACGCCGACATGCACCCCGGGAACATCCAGGTGAGTGTCGACCCAGCGACGTTTGGTCGCTATATCTCGCTCGACTTCGGAATCGTCGGCACGCTCACCGAGTTCGATAAGGAATACCTGGCGCAGAACTTCACTGCGTTCTTTCGCCGCGATTACAAGCGGGTGGCGGAACTGCACGTCGAGTCTGGCTGGGTGCCCGCCAACACGCGCATCGACGAACTGGAGTCGGCCATTCGGGCGGTGTGCGAGCCTTACTTCGATCGGCCTTTGAAAGAGATTTCGCTCGGGATGGTGTTGATGCGCCTGTTCCAGACGTCGCGACGCTTCCATGTGGAAATACAGCCGCAACTGGTGCTGCTGCAGAAGACGCTCCTCAACATTGAAGGGCTGGGTCGCGATCTTGATCCCGAACTGGATCTCTGGAACACGGCCAAGCCGTTCCTCGAGAAGTGGATGCTGGAGCAGCTCGGGCCTCAGAAGCTGCTGCATCAGTTCAAGGAAGAGGCGCCACAGTACGCCAAACTGTTGCCCGCTCTGCCTCGCCTGCTGCACGACTACCTGCAGCACAAACCACATGCAATGCGACGCGAGCTCGACGCCCTGCTGCAAGAGCAACGGCGCACCAATCGCCTGCTGCAGGGCATCATCTGGGGTGGTCTGGGCTTCCTGCTGGGCCTGATTCTCATGCAGGTGCTGCTGCGGGTTCAAATCTGGTGAGATCTGGTTTCGGCGACGAACGAGCGCCCCGCTGAACAGGACCACAATTTATAATGCCCGGTTTTGTTCCGACTTTCGTCGGCCGTCGGTTGTCGCCAGGGGCAAGTTGATCCAGTCAACTCCTGCCGCCTGCGTCCATCCAGGTCCTACTGCTTCTCACCAGGTTTCAGCCATGCCCATCTATGCGTACAAGTGCGAGTCCTGCAGTCATGCCAAGGACGTTTTGCAGAAATTGTCCGACGACCCGTTGACCATTTGCCCCGCGTGCGGAGAACCCAGTTTCCGCAAGCAGTTGACGGCAGCGGGATTTCAACTCAAGGGCTCGGGCTGGTACGTCACCGATTTCCGTGAGGGCAGCAAAGCCCCTGCCGCACCAGCTGCGGAAGGCGCTGCTCCTGCCGCCCCTGAGGCCGCCGTCAAAGGGGCGGGTGAATCGACTGGGGCGCCTGCGCCATCCCCTGCCTCAGCCACGCCCGCTGCTGCTGCCCCCGCCGCCGCCAAAGCGCCTGCCGGTGCATCATCGCCAGGCACGTCACCCACCTGACCCTGGTCATGCCCTCCTTGCGCAAATGGTTGCTCTCGGGCCTGCTGGTTCTGGTGCCCTTGATCATCACCCTGTGGGTGCTGGACTGGGTCGTCACCACGCTTGATCAGACCTTGCGCATCCTGCCTGTGAACTGGCACCCCGACCATTTGCTGGGCATGCACATTCCTGGCCTGGGTGTGGTGTTTGCGCTGGCCGTTGTTCTGTCCATTGGCGCAATGGCGTCGAACATCATCGGCCACAAGCTTGTGCACTGGTGGCATGCCTTGTTGCACCGCATCCCGGTCGTGCGATCCATCTACTCTGGCGTCAAGCAGGTGTCTGACACCCTTTTCTCCGAGAAAGGCAACGCTTTTCGCAAGGCCATGTTGATTCAATGGCCGCACGAGGGCATGTGGACCATCGCTTTCCTGACGGGATCACCAACAGGCGACGTGCTTGCCAGGTTGCGCACTCAGCCGGGCGATCAGCCGGTGAATGACGACGAGCTCTTCTGCAGTGTCTTCGTTCCCACCACACCCAATCCGACGGGTGGCTACTTTGTACTGGTGCGCCAGAGCGATTGTGTGGAGCTGCAGATGACGGTGGACGAGGCCCTGACCTACATCGTGTCCATGGGTGTGATTGTGCCGGGAGGCACGAAGAAATCCCTTTTGAAGGCGTCTGCCTTGCCGCCGGCTGCTTCCTGAATTTTTCCTGCGGGCGTGCCCTGCTTATCTGTTGAAAGAAAACCTGAAATGGCCATGCGCTCCCACTATTGCGGTCTGGTGACCGAAGCCCAGATGGGTGAAACCGTTCAGTTGTGTGGCTGGGTGAACCGCCGCCGCGACCACGGTGGCGTCATCTTCATCGATCTGCGTGACCGGGAAGGCTACGTGCAGGTGGTGTGCGACCCCGATCGTGCCGAGATGTTCAAGACCGCGGAAAACGTGCGCAACGAGTATTGCGTGCAAATCACGGGGCTGGTGCGTGCCCGTCCGGAAGGCACCACCAACGGCAAAATTGAAGTGCTTTGCCACGAGCTCAAAGTGCTCAACGCCTCGATCACGCCACCGTTCCAGCTGGACGACGACAACCTGAGCGAAACCACACGCCTGACGCACCGGGTGCTCGACCTGCGCCGCCCTTACATGCAGAACAACCTGATGCTGCGCTATCGCGTGGCCATGGAGGTGCGCAAGTTCCTGGATGCCAATGGGTTCATCGATATCGAAACTCCGATGCTCACCAAGAGCACACCTGAAGGCGCGCGCGACTACCTCGTGCCGAGCCGCGTGCACGACGGACATTTCTTCGCGTTGCCCCAAAGCCCTCAGTTGTTCAAACAGCTGTTGATGGTGTCGGGTTTCGACCGCTACTACCAGATCACCAAGTGCTTCCGAGACGAAGACCTGCGCGCCGACCGCCAACCCGAGTTCACGCAGATCGATATCGAGACCTCGTTCCTGACCGAGGAAGACATCCGTGACATGTTCCAGGGCATGATCAAGACCGTGTTCCAGAACACCCTGGGGGTGGATCTGGGAGACTTCCCGGTCATGGCCTACAGCGAGGCCATGCACCGTTTCGGCTCAGACAAGCCCGACCTTCGCGTCAAGCTGGAGTTCACCGAGCTGACCGACGTGATGGCCGATGTGGACTTCAAGGTCTTCAGCGCCCCTGCCACCATGAAAAACGGGCGCGTGGTCGCCCTTTGCGTGCGTGGCGGGGCGGAGATCAGCCGTAGCGAGATCGACGCTTACACCGAATTCGTCAAGATCTACGGTGCCAAGGGTCTGGCCTGGATCAAGGTCAACGAAGTGGCCAAGGGTCGCGATGGTCTGCAAAGCCCGATCGTGAAAAACCTGCACGATGCCGCCGTGACCGAGATTTTGAAGCGCACGGGTGCTCAAGACGGAGACATCATCTTCTTTGGCGCAGACAAGTGCAAGGTGGTGAACGACGCCATTGGTGCACTGCGCATCAAGATTGGTCACAGCGAACTGGGCAAGAAGAACGGTCTGTTTGAGGACCGTTGGGCACCCCTGTGGGTGGTGGACTTCCCGATGTTCGAGCACGACGAAGAAGCCGATCGCTGGACCGCGGTGCACCACCCGTTCACCGCACCGAAAGATGGTCACGAGGACTGGATGGTGACGGCACCCGAAAAATGCATCGCCAAGGGTTACGACATGGTGCTCAATGGTTGGGAGATTGGCGGCGGCTCGGTGCGTATCCACACGGCGGCGGTGCAGCAGAAGGTGTTCGATGCCTTGAAGATCACGCCTGAAGAAGCGCAAATCAAGTTCGGCTTCCTGCTCGACGCGCTGCAATACGGTGCCCCACCGCACGGAGGCCTTGCCTTCGGCCTTGACCGGGTTGTGACCTTGATGACCGGTGCCGAATCCATTCGCGACGTGATTGCCTTCCCCAAAACCCAACGAGCCCAGTGCCTGCTGACCCAGGCGCCGAGCCTGGTTGACGAGAAGCAGTTGCGAGAACTGCATATCCGCCTGCGCAACGCCGATCTGGTCAAGCCGGCCTGACCCAACTTGCTGCTTCACGACTCAAAAAATGGGCGCTGTTTCGGCGTCCATTGATTTGGTGCACTGAACATTCTTCCGACTGCTTTGGTGCGTCAAGTGACACACATAGCCCTGATGCTGTCGTGGTTTGGTACCATGGTTTTTTGTAAAGGAGTACCCGATGACCAAAGCCAAACTGGATTCTCTCGCCGACAAGGAAAAACTGGTCGCTGACTTGCAACGCGTGATAGCTGACGCAGAAGAGCTGATGCAGGCGACTGCACATCAGACCGAAGGCAAAGTGGTCGAGCTGCGTGAAAAGATCAACGAAAACCTGCGCAACGCGCGCCACAAGCTGGCCGACGTGGAAGACACCATCAGGTACAAAACCCGAGAGGTGGCCCGCGCCACCGACGACTATGTGCACGAACACCCCTGGCTTGCCATCAGCACGGCGGCAGGTGCTGGCCTGGTGATCGGACTTCTGATTGGCCGACGCTGAACCGCTGGTTGACCACCGCGCTGCCCCATGACTGACGCTCCGCGGCGTTTGACCGCATCGCTCAAATCGCTGGCCGGCACCGTGCTGGAGTTGCTGCAACTCCGGCTGGAACTGCTCAGTGTGGAAGCACAGGAAGAGGTGCAGCGCCTGGGCGGATTGCTTGTTTACGGTGCGGTCGCCGTGACCTTTCTCAGCCTGGGGCTCGGTTTTCTGGCCATCCTTATCACCGTGGCTCTGTGGGACTCGCACAGGCTGCTGGCCCTTTCGGTGTTCGCGACACTGTTTTTGACACTGGGTGGCGTGTGTGCATGGCTGGCAAGGGAGCGTGCGCTTGCTGGCACGCGCTTCTTTTCCTCAAGCGCGAACGAGCTCAAGCGCGATCGCGAGAGCCTTCGCTCATGAGAGGTTCGGCATGAAGCAGCGCAGTATCAAACTGGCTCATCGGCGCGAGAATCTGCTGGCACGCTCTAACCTGCTGCGTCAGCAGATCGTGCAGCAGTCGGTGGCTTTGAATCCTGTGCTTTCCACGGCTGACCGATTGCAGGACGCTTGGTGGTGGGTTCGGGCGCACCCCGAAGCCATTGCCGCAGGCGCGCTTGCCCTGGTGGTATGGCGGCCCAGAAAGACCTGGTCAATTGGCTGGCGGGCCTGGTCCATGTGGAAGCTTTACCAGCGCTGGAATGCCGCTGGTTTCTCGCTCAAGCGCTTCTTCTGACGCGCCATCGCACGATGGTCAGCAAAGACTCGTCATCGTGTTCTCCCAAGTCGTCTACTGGTTTCAAGATTCCGCAGTCCGTGCTGGTGGTGATCCACACGCCGCAACTGGATGTGCTGTTGATTGAACGGGCAGATGCACCTGGTTTCTGGCAATCGGTCACCGGCTCGAAGGATTCGGAAGGCGAGTTGTTTGAGCAGACCGCGGTGCGTGAGGTGGCTGAAGAAACGGGTCTTGATGCGCATGCCCCGGGACATGTGCTCACCGATTGGGGTTTGGAGAACGTCTACGACATATACCCCCAGTGGCTGCAACGTTATGCGCCCGGTACCAGCCAAAACGTCGAACGCGTTTTTGGCTTGTGCATACCGGCATGCAGGCCGGTGATCCTCAGTCCGCGTGAGCATCGTGCACAAATGTGGATGCCTTGGCACGGCGCTGCCGACCTCTGTTTCTCTCCATCCAACGCGGAAGCCATCTTGCTGCTTTCGCACTTTGGATCGGGCTTTAGGCTGCCCAGAAAACTCGGTTAATGAGCACTTTGGAACCTCTTCGTTCCGCAATTCTTGCTGCCAAAGTACTGATTCGGAGTACGTTTTTGTAATAAACCTTCCGCTTGTAGTGCGAAGTTGTTCACGCTTGTCTGTTTGCAGGCGCCTTGGGAGCTCGGCTGTACGTTTCAATTGAGAGAAAATGTTTACCTATTGGAAAAAGGGTAGACCAAAGACCCCATCCGATGGTCTCTCTCATTCAAAAGCGGGCGTTGGCGAGCATGAACAAGACTTACAAATCGATCTGGAACGAAACCCTCGGAACGTACGTAGCCGCAGCAGAAACATCCGCTTCCGCAGGCCGCAAGACAGCCTCGACCCGACGCTCACGCAGGGCACCCGCGCGCGCACATGCCGGGCAACTGGTGCTTGAGCAGCGCATTGTTTTCGATGCAGCCATGCCAGCCACGATGGCAGAGGTTCAAGGCGACAGTGACACTGTGTCGGATTCAAT
>JAABRN010000150.1 GCA_011390855.1 Hydrogenophaga sp.
AAGGAGCCAAGGACATTTCTGCTGAAGCGATGGTCACGCCGCGTGAGAGTGACGGCAAGAAGCACCTGGTGACCAACCAGGCCTGCTTTGGTTGCACCATTGCCTGCGGGCGCATCAGCAAGATGGACGAAGGGCACTTCACCGTGCAGAACAAGCCGCAGTACTGGGGTGCCAATGGCGGCCTGGAATACGAAGCGGCCTGGGCGCTGGGCGCGGCCAACGGCGTGAACGACCTGGAAGCGCTGCAGTACGCCAACCTGCTGTGCAACGAAGAGGGCTTTGACCCCATCAGCTTCGGCGCCACCGTGGGTGCGGTGATGGAGTTGTATGAAATGGGTGTGCTCACGGCAGAGCAGCTGGGTATCGACGCCAAGTTCGGTTCGGCACAGGCGCTCGCGCACTTCGCCGAAATCACCGCCAAGGGCGAAGGCTTCGGCAAGGAAATCGGCCAGGGTTCCAAACGCCTGACCGAGAAGTACGGTTATCCCGATCTGTCCATGAGCGTGAAGGGTCAGGAGTTTCCGGCTTACGACGGGCGCGCGATCCAGGGCATTGGCCTGGCCTACGCCACCAGCAACCGCGGCGCCTGCCACTTGCGTGGCTACACCATCGCATCTGAAGTGCTGGGTATTCCGGTGAAGACCGATCCGGTGGAGTCCGAGGGCAAGCCGGAGCTTGTCAAGGCGTTCCAGGATGCCACTGCGGCATTCGATTCGTCGGGCCTGTGTGTGTTCACCACCTTTGCCTGGGGCGTGGCCGATCTGGCGCCGCAACTGCAGGCAGCCTGCGACGAAGAGTTCACCACCGAAGAGCTGGAGAAGATCGGCGAGCGCATCTGGAACATGGAGCGCGAGTTCAACAACGCCGCTGGCTTCACGGCCAAGGACGACAGCCTGCCCAAGCGCCTGCTCACCGAAGCGGCCAAGACCGGTGCATCCAAGGGCATGGTCAGCAAGCTGCCAGAGATGCTGCCCAAGTACTACGCCGCGCGCGGCTGGGACACGGAAGGCCGTCCGACCGCCGAGACCCGGGCGCGGCTGAGCCTGTAAGTCCAGGGTCCGGGTCGCCTTGGCCTGAACCCCGGGGGCAGTCACCACGCTGCCCCCTTTCTTTTTTGAGGAGACCGATATGCACCACGTCATCCTGGGCGCTGGCCCCGCCGGCGTCATTGCCGCTGAGACCATCCGCAAGCACGCCCCCGACGACCAGATCACCATCGTGGGCGACGAAGCCGAACCGCCGTACTCGCGCATGGCCATTCCCTATCTGCTGATTGGCAACGTGAAGGAATCGGGTACCTATCTGCGCAAAAGCCTCACGCACTATGCCGACCTGCGCATCGACCAGGTGGGGGGGCGTGCCACCGCGGTGGATGCGGCCGCCCGCACGGTGACGCTGGACAACGGCACCGCTCTGTCCTTCGACCGCCTGCTGATCGCCACCGGCTCGCACCCGGTGCGTCCGCCCATTCCGGGTATGGATTCGCCCGGCGTGCACCCGTGCTGGACGCTGGATGACGCGCGCGCCATCATGAAACTGGCCAAGCCCGGCGCCCGGGTGCTGCAGATGGGCGCAGGCTTTATCGGCTGCATCATCATGGAGGCACTGGCCGCGCGCGGGGTGGAACTGAGCGTGGTGGAAATGGGCGACCGCATGGTGCCGCGCATGATGGGCCCCACGGCTGGCAACATGATCCGCGAGTGGTGCGAAAAGAAGGGTGTGAAGGTCTACACCGGCACCAAGGTCGAAGGCATCGAAGCCGGCAGCGGTGGTGGCGTGGTGAACAAAATAGCCAGTGCCATCGGACTGGGTTCGGACGAACCGGTAGCTGGCCTGCGTGTGAAGCTCTCCAGCGGGCAAACCGTGGAAGCAGACCTGGTGATCAGCGCCACCGGCGTGCGGCCGGCCATCGGCTTCCTTGAGAAGTCGGGCATCACCTGTCTGCTGGGTGTGCTCACCGATGAACACTTGCAGACCAACGTGCCCGGCATCTACGCCGCAGGCGATTGCGCTGAAGCTTTCGACAAGGTCAGCGGCAAGACCATCGTGAGCGCCATCCAGCCCAACGCGGCAGAACAGGCGCGGGTGGCCGCCCTGAACATGGTGGGCCAGAAGACCGAGCTCAAGGGGGTGACGCAGATCAACGTGCTCGACACCCTTGGCCTGATCTCCACCAGCTTCGGTAACTGGGAAGGCGTACCAGGCGGGGAGCACACCGAGCTCACCGACAAAGCCAGCGGCCGCCACCTGAGCCTGCAGTTCAAAGACGATGTGATGGTGGGCTGCAATTCGGTCGGCTGGACCGAGCATGTGGGCGTGATGCGCGGGCTGGTGGAAGGCCAGGTGAAACTGGGCAGCTGGAAAGACCGCCTCATGCACGACCCCACCAAGCTGATGGATGCCTATCTGGCGAGTGCACAGGGGCAGGGGCAATGGGCGGGAGCTGCGGATGAACGTCGACGCTGAAGGTACAGTAGCAATTAAGGAATTGTCTCCGTTCGCGCTGAGCTTGGCCTGTCCTGAGCTTGTCGAAGCATCGAAGCGTCTATGCCATCCATGAACATCACCTTCAAGCTGTTTGCCACGCTCACCGACTACCTGCCCGCCGAAGCGCGGCGCAGCAATCAGGTGTCACTGGACATCGACCCAGCCGCACCCATCAGTCAGATCATTGAGCCTTTTGGTCTGCCGCCCAAGCTGGTGCACCTGGTGTTGGTCAACGGCAAGTACATCGCACCCGAAGCCCGCATGAGCACCACGCTCGCGGAAGGCGACGTACTGGCTATCTGGCCGCCGATTGCTGGCGGCTGAACAAAGCCCATACCCGCCAGATGCAGTCGAGTTACGAGCAGGCTTTCGAGCGTGAAATGGGATGCACGGAGGCCGAGTGGCTGGGCTGGCTGCCGGCTGCCATGGGTGACTGTGCATGGGAGCGCGAAGGACAACGTGCCACGGCAAAAGTGCCGCCTGGCGCGCTTTTGTTGAGTTGGGAAACCCGGCCCCCCAGGGTGATTGCACTCATGCGCATGCCGGTGTTGCGCGTGAATTTTGAGTTCAGTGGGCTGGACGCCGAGCAGCGCTACGTGTTCATGCGCCGCTTCGATCTGTACATGCAGCGCGGCGGAGGTTGACGCCTGCGCGCACAACGGTGACGGTGAGGATCAGCCGATCTCGGCGATCAGCTCGATCTCCACGCAGGCACCCATGGGCAGTTGGGCCACGCCGAACGCGCTGCGCGCATGTGCGCCCACCGTTGGACCAAACACTTCGCCCAGCAACTCACTGCAGCCATTGGTGACGAGATGCTGCTCGGTGTAGGTGGGCGTGGAGTTGACCAGACTGAGAACCTTGACGATGCGCTTGACGTGGTTGAGATCCTTGTTGACCGCCAGACAGGCGGCGGCCAGGGTTCCCATGAGATCGACGGCCACTGCGCGTGCGGCCAGCTTGGCCTCGTCGGTGGTCATGGTCAGGCCCACCTGGCCGACCCAGGGCTTGCCATCCTGGCGCGCAATATGCCCACTAAGGAAGATGATGTTGCCGGTCTGCACGAAAGGCACATACGCAGCGGCGGGCACCGAGACGGGTGGCAATGCGATACCAAGGTTGGCTAGGCGGTCGTAAACACTCATGAAGGGCTCCTGAAGTAAGACCGTTTCATTCTATCGACGCGTTGGATTCCCAAGATGACGCGAGCCTTCCATCAGTCGGAATCATCAGGGCGCGGTGGCTTGGTCATCCCTGAAGCAATGCGGCGAATTCGTCGGGAGGCGCTACCGTGACGCCCACTTCCAGCGTGTGTTGCGCTCCCCCCTGCATCACGCCACGCATGGGTGACACATCGCCAAAATCCCGCCCGGTGGCCAGGGTCACATAGTCTTCGCCAGGGCTGCCCCAGCCGCAGCGGTTGTTCGTGGGGTCGAAATCGAACCAGGTGCCTCTGGGTTCGAAAGCGGCTTCGTTGTCGGACACGGAGTCGTCGGGTGGCAAGGGAAGGTACAGCGATATCCATGCGTGAGAAGCGTCCGCACCGATCAGCCGCGGTGTGCCCGGCGGTGGTCTGGTGAGCAGGTAGCCGCTGACATACATCGCGGGCAGACCCAGGCTGCGCAGGCAGCCCAGCATGATGTGAGCAAAGTCCTGGCACACGCCTTTGCCCTGCTCCAGCGCTTCCAGTGCGGGGGTGTTGACTTCGGTGCTGTCCGATTCGTAGGTCAAGTCGTTGTGGATGCGTTCCATCAGTGCGCGCACCGCTTCCAGCACGGGCAGGTCAGGCTCAAAGGCGGGCCGGGCAAAGGCCGTGAACGCATCGTCGCGAGGCACGTAGGGCGACGCAAACAGGAACTCGGCCGCAGGGTCGTACGAGGCCTTGGCCCTGTACCTGAAATGCTCACGAACCTGTTCCCAGGTAAGCGCTTCCCAATCCGGGCTGTCGGGCAGGGGTTCAGGTGCCGTTGTTTCCACCAGACTGTCTGCCTCCACCATCAGCGTTTCGTGCGGCGACTGCAGTGAGAAGAAGGTGCGGAGATTGCCGAAGGCGTCCACGGTCTGGTTGCGCGCGGCAGGCTCCGGGCTGATGCGCAGAGCGTGTTCATGCAAGGTCTGGCTTGCCGTGTTCACAGGCGTGAGGTGCACCATGTGCTGCGCCATGTTGACGGAGCCCTGGTAGTTGTAGACCGTGCGGTGAAGGATGCGAAGCAGCATGTCAGCGGTTCCAGAAACACCGTGACACCCGTGGTGCCTGGCTGTGGGTGTTGCCCGCAGAGGCGCGTGCGGCTTCGCGCAGCGGGCATGCAACGGAGGGTGTCATATGGTTTTTCGATCGGCATGGCTGAAATGCAGCCGGGTGATTTCATCCGACAACTCGCCCGCAGCCAGTTCGCACTGTTCAAGCAGTTCGGCCAGTTCACCCCAGGTGCGCAAACCCTCAGGGTTGCGTTGCCAGTTGCTCAGGTCGGCCAGCACCCAGGTGTCCGGGTCCGGCAGCGCCATGGCGAGTTCGGCATCTTGCGGCGTGGCGCTTTGTGACAGCTTGGCCAGTCGGGAGCGCAGCGTCTGCACCACCCAGGCCAGTGACCGGGGGTTGTCGCGGTCCATCACCAGCAGGTCGATGAGGGCGACCATGTCACGCCGCTGCTGGTATTGCGCATGGAAGGTGATGGTGCTGTCGAACAGGGCCACCACCGCTTCGAACCCGGACGCGTCGTGCACGCAGCCGTGCTCCATACCCAGCACCAGCGCACGCGAAAGCGTGATCAGACGCTCGATGTGGCGCCCCACCGAGAGCAGGCGCCAGCCGTCGTCACGCACCATGCGGTCGGTTTGTGAGCCGGTGATGGCAGCGAGCAGCTCGCTGGCATTCTGCAGGGCCGTGAGGGCCTCAGCGTTGGTGTATTCGGCCTCGCTGGACAGTGCGGCGCAGTCGCGTGCGAACTCGGTTTCCGTGCGCTCGATCAGGTTCCAGTGTTCTTGCGACAGACGCTCCCTCACCTGCGATGCAGACGCCTTCAATGCCCTCAGGTTGAAGCCCACGCTGAAAGACGTGGCTGCCATGGGGTCATCCTGGGCAGGCGACAGACCGGCAATGAGGCTGCGGGCGAACACACGTGATGACTGGCCGGCGTCGGGCGCGTCGGCCAGCACCAGTGCGTTCTCACGGGCAGTGGCCGACATCCATGCCATCAGCGGGCGCGAACTGGGTTCTTCGCCGCCCAGGTGATCCAGCACGATCTGCGCGAGCCGGATGCTGTTTTCAGCGCGCTCGGTGTAGCGCCCCAGCCAGAACAGATTCTCGGCTGCGCGGCTGGTGACAGGTCGCTTCTGGTGGGCAAGCGCCAGGGTGGTGGGGGCAGACTGGAGCAGGCTGGTGTGATCCACCTGACCCTCGGTGATGGCCCAGCAGTCGGCGCTGCTACCGCCCCGCTGCATGGCCGCAATGAGCTGGCCGCGCGGCGCCAGTCTGACCATGCCACCGGGCAGCACACGCCACGATTGCGGCCCATCGGCGATTGCAAATACCCTGAGCATGGCGGAGCGGGGCACCAGTCGTTCGCCGCTCCAGGTGGGCGTTTGTGACAGTGGCAACCACGATTGCACGGTGTAGTGGTCAGGGTGGCGGACCATGCGACCCGACCATTCGTCACGTTCGCGCGGGCTCAGGCTTTGACCCATCACGGTGTCAAGACCCGACCGCGGGTAGGTCGGGCGGATCACGCTTTGTTTGAGCAGGGGCAGCACCTCGCGCAGTGCGGCGTCTTCACCGCACCACCAGGTGGCCAATGAGGGAAGGGCCAGCTCTTCGCCCAACAAGTGGCGGCTGATGGCAGGCAAGAAACCCAGCATGGCGCTGGACTCGAGTGGCGCCGAACCAGGGGCGTTGGCCAGCAGCAGGTTGCCCGCACGCAGCACCTGCAGCAGACCCGGCACGCCCAGCGAAGAGTCAGAGCGCAATTCCAGCGGGTCCAGCCATTCGTCATCCAGCCGCTTGATCAGTGCATGAACCGGCTCCAGCCCACTCAGGGTTTTCAGGTAGAGACGCTGGTCGCGCACGGTGAGGTCGTTGCCTTCCACCAGGGTGAGGCCAAGGTAGCGCGCGAGGTAGGCGTGCTCGAAATAGGTCTCGTTGTACGGGCCGGGCGTGAGCAGCGCAATGCGCGCGTTTTCACCTTCGGGTGCCATGGCCTTGATGCCCTCCATGAGGGCACGGTAGCTGGCCGCCAGGCGCTGCACTTTCATGCCGGCAAACGCTTTGGGGAACTGGCGCGCGATGGCAATGCGGTTTTCCAGCAGATAGCCCAGGCCAGATGGCGCCTGGGTGCGTTGTCCCACCACCCACCAGCGACCATCAGGCCCATGGGCCAGGTCCATGGCCACGATGTGCAGCCAGGTGTCGCCCGGTGGACGCACGCCTTGCATGGCGCGCAAATAGCCCGGGTGGCCCTGCACCAGTGCAGCGGGCAGCAGGGCCCGTTTGAGCAGCTCACGTTCACCGTACAGGTCGCCCATCATGGCGTTGAGCAGGCGTGCCCTCTGTTGCACGCCGGTCTCGATCTGTGCCCAGTCCTTGGGGCTGATGATCATGGGGAACAGGTCGAGCGCCCAGGGGCGCTGCAGGCCGGTGGCTGCGTCGGCGTAGACGTTGTAGGTGACGCCGTTGTCGCGAATCTGGCGCTGGAGGTTGTCCGAGCGCCGATTCAGATCGGCAAAGCCGTCGGCTCCAATGTGTTCAAAAAAGCTGGCCCATTGCGCAGACAGCTCTCCGGGAGCGTCTGGGTCTTTCGGGTTGGCGCGGCGCAGTTCGTCCCGGTGGCCTGGATCGGCTGGGACGGACAGGGAAAGGGCCCAGTCACCGGGCGATTCGGGACTGAGTTCGTCAAACAGGGAGTCGGAGGCGTCGTTTTTCACTGGCTCCGAGTATGCCTTCGCTTCCTTTGAAGGGCCTGTGGGCGAAACCCGCGCCGCAGGCTTTCGTGTGTCGTCGGTCACGAGGAAGACCCGTCAACAGCCACGAGCGGTGCCCGGAGGCATACAGGAACGAGTGAAGAAGCGCCAGTCCAAGGCCAGCGCGGAATCGGGTTCGCCGGGCCGCTGCTGGCGCCCCCCTCAGGGGGGTGACGCCGAAGGCGGCGCGGGGGGTGCTCCGAATTAATAGCGCAAATCCAGGGTGAAAGGAAACTCCCGACTGTGGATGGCCGGCTCCACCGTCATGCGCCCCGCGGTATGGCCCATCTGGAAGAAGCGCGACAGGCGCCGGCTTTCTGCTTCGTAGGCGTTGATCGGGAAGGTGTCGTAGTTGCGTCCACCCGGGTGAGCCACGTGGTACTGGCAGCCGCCCATCGAACGCTGCATCCAGTTGTCCACGATGTCGAAGGTCAGCGGCGCGTGCGAAGGAATGGAGGGGTGCAGGGCCGACGGCGGGCTCCAGGCCTTGTAGCGCACGCTGGCCACGTATTCCCCAACCGTGCCGGTGCTCTGCAGGGGCAGGGCGCGACCGTTGCAGGTGATCACGTAGCGGTTGTCGTTGTAGCCACTGACCCGAACCTCGATGCGTTCCAGCGATGAGTCCACGTAACGCACCGTGCCCCCCGGCGCCCCTTCTTCGCCCATCACATGCCAGGGTTCCAGTGCATTGCGCAGCGTCAGCTCGATGCCTCGTGCAGCCACCTGGCCCACCAGCGGGAAGCGGAATTCGAAGTGCGGTTCGAACCAGGCCATATCCATGTCGTAGCCGAAGTCGGCCAGGTCGGCCAGCACGTCCTCGAAATCCATGCGAATGAAGGTGGGCAACAGGAAGCGGTCGTGCAGCTCGGTGCCCCAGCGAGTGAGCTTGCCTTGCCATGGCTGTTGCCAGAAGCGCGATACGAGAGCGCGCAGCAGCAACTGCTGGGCGATGCTCATGCGGGCATGCGGCGGCATCTCAAAAGCGCGCAGTTCCAGCAGGCCCAGGCGGCCCGTGGGTCCGTCGGGCGAATACAGCTTGTCAATGCAGAATTCGCTGCGGTGGGTGTTGCCTGTGGCATCGATCAGGATGTTGCGCAGCGTGCGGTCGACCAGCCACGGGGGCATGTCCTGTCCGTAGGTCTGCCGATTCTTTTCGATTTCCTTCAGCGCAATTTCCAGCTCGTACAACTGATCGTTGCGCGCTTCGTCCACACGTGGTGCCTGGCTGGTGGGACCAATGAACAGGCCGCTGAACAGGTAGGAAAGCGAAGGGTGGTTGTGCCAGTAGGCGATCAGGCTGCCCAGCAGTTCAGGTCGGCGAAGGAAGGGCGAATCGGCTGGCGTGGCGCCACCCATCACGAAGTGGTTGCCTCCGCCGGTACCGGTGTGGCGGCCATCGGTCATGAATTTTTCAGCGCACAACCGGGTCTCGTGCGCGGCTTCGTACAGAAATTCTGTGTGGTCGACCAGTTCGGCCCAGTTGTGTGCCGGGTGGATGTTGACCTCGATCACGCCGGGGTCTGGCGTGATCTGAAGCACCTTCAGGCGCGGGTCGCGCGGAGGCGGGTAGCCTTCCAGCACGATGGCCATACCCAGCTTTTCAGCTGTTGCTTCCACCGCAGACAGCAGATCCAGGTAGTCTTCCAGGTGGGCCATGGGGGGCATGAACACGTAGATGTGCTGGTACTTGCCGCCCATGTCTTTTTCGACCTTGGGCCCATTTGAGCGGTGGGGGTCGCGCGCTTCCACCACCAGCGCGGTGCGGGTGAGCCAGGCAGCCGATTCGCTGCGTTGCGGATAGCGGGCCGACAAGGCCTGGGCGGGTGCGGAGCCAGGCCCGGGCTGACCCCGGCGCAGGCCATCGCCAGGGCCCTGGCCGTCGAAATCCACGCCTTGCAAGGAAACCGTGCCGCCTTCGGCAAAACCACCGCCCACCTGATGTGGCGACACCTGGTGCCGGGTGGTGGCGCCTCGCGGCAAGGGGTCGCGTGCGGTGTGCGGGTCTTGCTCGATGTGGTAAGGGTAGTCGGCGGCCGAGACCCAGGGCAGCGAGTCCAGCGGCAGGCGGTAACCCATGGGCGAATCGCCCGGCACCAGATACATGCGCTCGTCACGGAAGAACCACGGACCAGTCGACCACACGGTGCCTGAGACCCGGTGGTAGGCACTCTTGCCGTTGCTGCTCAGTGCACCGCCATGCGCCGCCGCCTGCAAGGGCAGCACGTAGCCCACGGTGGCTTCCAGCCCCTGCGAGAAGACGCGGCGCAGGCGCGCGCGCTCCAGTTCGTCGTCGAGCTTGGCATCAAACGGGTCTACGTTGACGGGCAGTCGACGCTCGCGCCACAGGTAATACCAGGTGTCTTCATAGCCAGGGGTGATGTACTGCGTCGAAAGACCGAGTTTGCGTGCCAGGGCCTGCGTGAAGCGTTGCGCGTCTTCACTCGTGTGGTGGGCATCGTCGCGTTCGTCGGCCAGCAGGGCCGGGTTGTGCCAGCAGGGATCGCCATCGGCACGCCAGAACACCGACAGTGCCCATCGCGGCAATTGCTCACCGGGGTACCACTTGCCCTGGCCCATGTGCACAAAGCCACCCTGGCCATAGCGCTCGCGCATGCGGCTCAGCAGTTCGGTGGCGTAGCCGCGCTTGGTGGGGCCCAGGGCGTCTGTGTTCCATTCGGGCGCGTCGCGGTCTGCCGTGGCCACGTAGGTGGGTTCGCCACCCATGGTCAGGCGCACGTCGTGGGCGTTCAGATCGGTATCCACCTTTTCGCCCAAAGCCAGCACGCCCGCCCATTGTTCGTCGGTGTAGGGCATGGTTACGCGAGGTGATTCGTACACCCGCTTCACGCCCATGTGGTGGCTGAATTCCACCTCACACTTGTCCATGGCACCTTCGACCGGCGCGGCGCTGGAAGGCTGCGGCGTACAGGCGAGCGGCACGTGCCCTTCGCCTGCGAGCAGACCGGAGGTCGGGTCCAGGCCGATCCAGCCCGCGCCGGGCAGAAACACTTCGCACCACGCGTGCAGGTCGGTGAAATCTTGTTCGGGGCCGTTGGGGCCGTCGACCGACTTCACGTCCGACTTGAGCTGAATGAGGTAGCCCGAGACAAAGCGCGCAGCCAGTCCCATGTGGCGCAGGATTTGCACCATCAGCCAGCCGGTGTCGCGGCAGGAGCCGCTGCCCAGCTTGAGCGTTTCTTCCGGCGTTTGTACGCCGGGTTCCATGCGGATGGTGTACGCGATGTCGCGTTGCAGCATCTGGTTCACGTCGACCAGGAAGTCGATGGTGCGGCGTTCGCTGCGGTCGATCCTCTTCAGGTAAGCATCCAGCAGCCCGGTGGATGGCGCAGTCGCCAGGTAGGGTGCCAGTTCCTGCTTCTGTGCGGCGTCGTAGTCAAAGGGGTAGTTCTCTGCGCGCGGCTCCAGGAAGAAGTCGAACGGGTTGTAGACCGCCATCTCCACCACCAGGTCGATCGTGACCTTGAATTCGGTGGTGGGCTCAGGAAACACCAGCCGTGCCTGGTAGTTGGCGAAGGGGTCTTGCTGCCAGTTGATGAAATGCCCACCCGGTTCGATTTTTTGCGAATACGAGAGTACCTTGGTGCGGCTGTGCGGGGCAGGGCGCAGGCGAACCACCTGTGGGCCGAGCTTGACGAGGCGGTCATACCGATAATGCGTGATGTGGCTCAGAGCAACATGAATAGCCATGCGAGTGCTTTCAACAGGGAGGAAAACAATGGGTCCGAAAAAGGGTCCGCCGGCAACATTTATGCCACGCGGCTGGCGACCATGCTAGCAAGTCTTGCGCCAAACGGCGATGACAGCCGTTCCAGTTGCGTACCGCGCAGGGGAATCGAGCCTTGATCGTGGGTCGGCACGGGCTCGCCCTGATGCTGGGGTCGGTGATGGGTCTGGCACTGCAGTTGCAGCAGCCATCGCTGTGGTCTGCGAGCCGCTACCTCGCCCTCCTGTGCTTCGCTGCTCTGCTGGCGTGCGCGGGTGTGTACGGGTTGTGGCGTGCTCGTGGCACCGTTTCTCTCGGCGCTCGGTCGGCCGGTCTCTTGATCGGGCTCTTTCTGTTCACTGGTGTGTTCGCCGGTGCTGGCTCCAGTGGCTGGCGTGCGGCGAATTTCGCCAGCGAGGCGCTGGCCCCGGATCTTCAGGGCGTTGACATCGAGGTGACCGGTCGCATTGCCTCGCTGCCGCAGCAAACCGCGCAAGGCGAGCGCTTTTTGCTTGCTGTGGCGTCTGCCCGGCATGAGGGGCTGCCGGTGGAAGTGCCACAGCGGTTGCAACTGGGCTGGTACGGCGGCGGTGAGGGCGCAGGCACCTGGGCGCGAGGAGCCGTCAGCCCGGGCCTGCGAACCGGAGAACTGTGGCGTTTCACGGTGCGGCTGCGCAGTCCGCATGGAAATGCCAACCCCCATGGCTTCGATCTGGAGCGCTGGCTCTGGACCCGACGAATCGGTGCCACCGGCTATGTGCGCAATGGTCCGCGTGACCCGGCGCCTGAAATACTCGCCACCTCCAGTGGCTACCCCTTGCAGGCCGCCAGGCAGCAAGTGCGTGATGCCATCAAAGCACAGGTGGACGATCCGCGTGCGGCGGGCGTACTTGCCGCCTTGCTGGTGGGCGATCAGTCAGCCATCGAGCGCGCAGACTGGGTTTTGTTCCGCACCACCGGGGTGGCTCATTTGATGGTGATTTCCGGCCTTCACGTGACGCTCTTCGCCTGGATGGCGATGGCGCTGGTGGCAGGCATCTGGCCTCGCCTGGGCCGTCAGTGGCCCGTGCTGTTGCTCTCGGTGCCCACGCCAGTGGCCAGCGCCTGGGGTGGTCTGCTGTTGGCTGCGGGCTATGCGCTGTTCTCGGGCTGGGGCCTGCCTGCTCAACGTGCGGTCGTCATGCTGGGCGTGGTGATGGCGCTGAGCCTGGGTGCGCGTCGCTGGCCGTGGCCGCTGGTCTGGGGCTGCGCCATGTGGGCGGTGTTGCTGATCGACCCCATGGCCTGGCTGCAGCCGGGTTTCTGGCTCAGCTTTTTTGCGGTGGGCGTGCTGTTTGCCTCGGGCCGGCGCTTGCCGGGTGTGCCACCACAAGCTGATGGCGAAGTGTCATCGGTGGCGCGGAATCGCTTGCATCGCCTGCTGCTCTCATTTTGGGGAA